>JBGCDN010000826.1:0-8907 GCA_045105495.1 Planctomycetaceae bacterium | reverse complement strand
ATGCAGGGCGTCGTGATGGTTGCGGGCGTGTTGATTCTGCTACCGCTTTCGATCTCCGCAGTCGGCGGGCTGGAAAAAGGAACGCGCGATCTTGCGAAGATGACACCGCCACGACTCGTTTACCTTGACCTTGAACTGGACGACAACTTCGGAGTTCAGAAAGGCGATTGGATTCGTTCTCACGATCAGGCAGGCAATCCACAGGTTTTCCGAATTGCTGAAACCCGATCAATTGACTCCGATCGACCGAAGGAAAACAAGCAAACGATTGCGATGGTCGACGCAATTCAAATCACAAGTCCTCATGAAGTAGAGCGAATCCTTCGAGACGAAAAGCTGTTCAAGAACGGCGTTCGCATAACTCGCCTGCCACCATCGAACAGCCTTCGTGGATCAGGCCAACTGAATCTTTCGTCCGAGTACTACCAGGGTGTCGCAGCTGGAACAGCCTTCTGGCTCCCACGCGAATCTGTGCTTGCTAAATTTCGACTCGTCGACCCGTGGCAACCTACCGCTTACGGAGCATATTCGGTTCAGCCCATGCGGTTCGAAGTCTCCACACCAAGAGATGAACCGCTGCCGAGTCAGGACGAATTGCGGAACGCATTCCGCACTTTGTCAGGCCGAAAGGCCGCAGTAGAAATGTCTGCGATCCAGTTCGCTTCAACAGGCGGGCCGGATAATCCGGGCGTTTATGTCACTGGCCCCGGTCCAAGCTATTCCAGCAGTTCCGGATTCCTCCCGTTCAGTCTCGCCATTTCGTTCTTCTTCATGTGGTGTATGGGGGGAGCCGGACAACCAAACTTCATGGTTCGTCTTATGGCGTTCAACAATTCGAAAACGCTGCGAAATGGAATTGTCACCGTCACCATCTACTACTCGCTGATTTACTTTCCGCTGGTCATCATCTTCTGCTGTGCGAGAGTGCTACTGCCGGGAATGGAAATCGAATCCGACCGCATCATGCCGGCCATGGCACTCCATCTCACAGAACGCGCGGGGATGGCCTGGCTGGCCGGACTGCTAATCGCAGCGCCGTTCGCGGCCGTTATGTCGACCGTCGATAGTTTCCTGCTGGTCATCTCATCGTCGGTCGTTCGAGATATCTATCAAAGGAACATCAACCCTGATGCCTCTGAGAAAACGATGAAGCGAATCGCCTACGGTTGCACGCTGGTTGTCGGAATCATCGCGATGCTGGGAGCCGTCAATCCACCACAGTTCCTGCAAGACATCATCGTCTACGTTGGCAGTGGACTCGCCGCCTGCTTCCTCGCGCCGATGGTGTTTGGTTTGTACTGGCCTCGAATCAATTCCGCTGGAGCAATCGCTGCGATGCTTGGCGGGTTCGGAACACATATCGCCATGTATCTGCTCGGCATGTTCCTGAACGGCAGCTTCTTTAATCCGTTCAAGATCTTTGGGTTCGACCCGACTGTTGTTGGTCTCATTGGGTCGTTCGCGTGCGGCTATGTTGTCACGAAAATGACTGCTGAACCTCCGGAAGACCTCGTTCAAAAATACTTCTGCAAGCCCGTCGCCAATGACTAGTCGATACCACATCGAAGACACATCACAGATTCTCTCGCCGAGCATCGTGCTGTTCAAAGAGATCGTTGAGGAGAACATCCGTAAGACCATCGACATGGTTGGCGATCCGAACCGATTGCGTCCGCACTGCAAGACGCACAAGATGGTCGAAGTCGCTGCGATGGTAACGACGGCCGGCATCACCAAACAAAAGTGTGCGACGTTCGCGGAAGCCGAGATGCTGGTTCAGGCGGGCACCACCGACATCTTCCTTGCTTACAACATTGTTGGCCCCAACATCGAACGCGTGGTTGCGTTCCGCAAGACCTATCCTGACATTGCGTTTTCAGTCACCGCAGATCACGAGAAACCAATCCGAGAACTCAGCGCGGCATGCGTGGCGGCGGAAACCAGCGTCAACGTTCTCTTGGATCTTGATACCGATTTGCACCGCACCGGCATCGGCATGAACGACGAAGCCATTCGTCTATACGGCCTTATCAACGAAGTACCTGGCCTGAATGTGAACGGCCTTCACTGCTACGACGGGCATCACCATCAACCAGCCGAAGAGGAACGGCGGGCAGGCGTCGACAGCCTTTGGTCACGAGTCAGCAATTTCCGTGACAAGCTTATCGCCGCTGATTTGCCGGTTCCTCGCATCGTCGCAGGCGGTACACCAAGTTTTCCAATGTACGCCAGACTTGATGACCCCATCGTCGAATGCAGCCCGGGAACCTGTCTGCTTCAAGATGCGGGATACGGTGGCAACTACGCCGATCTCAACTTCACTCCCGCCGCTCTTCTACTTACCCGATGCATCAGCCGACCGACACCAAATCGCGTTACCTTTGACCTCGGAACAAAAGCCGTCGCATCAGATCCCCCCAAAGGCCACCGCGTCACCTTCCCTGATTTGCCGGACGCTGTTGCAGTCCTGCAAAACGAAGAACACCTTGTCCTTGAAACAACCAACGCCGACCGCTTCACCCCCGGCGACGAAATCCTGGCCATCCCAACCCACATCTGCCCCAGCACGGCTCTTCACAAAGAAGTCACCGTCATCGCCGACGGAAAGGTCACCGGCACCTGGCCCGTCATCGCCCGAGACCGAAAACTCAACATCTAACCCTCCCCCACTGCATTCCGCCCACTCAATCCGAAACCCTCGCCCCTAAATCCTAAAAAACCACATGCGAATCGAAACTGGAATCCCAACGCTAGACAACGCCCTCAGCGGCGGCCTTCTCCCCGGCACGCTTACCGTCGTCATGGGAGCCACAGGTATTGGGAAGACGCAACTCGGCCTCCAGTTCGCTAACCACGGACTAAAGCAAGAGGGCCAACGCGGCATCATCTACGACATGACCAGTCGAGGCGATTCGCAAAACCACACCGACTACGCGAAACGACTTTGCGATTGGAACCTAACCGCCTTAAACGGCGACGAACCGTTCCAGTTCGATTCCGTCTGGAACTCGGAAACGGCCCGAAGAGATTACTTGCACATCTTCAGTCGCGGCGGACGTCGAGTCACACTGTCCGACCTGACCCACGACCAATGGCGCGAGTTCAAAGCCGACCTCGCCAGGCGTCTGGACCGAACGATTGGGTTCTTCTACGGCAACTTCGTACATGGTGTCCGACGCTGCGTCATCGACGGAATTGAACCAACCGATCGCATGAGCGATTCGTTCCAAATTGAACAGTGCGAATACATCTACGAGCAAGTCCTGAAGAAGGAACACGACTGGCTGGCCCGAGATCTGTTTCGGGTTCACTACCGCACCAACGCAGCCGCCGTTCAAAACCACGCGTACGACAACAAGAGCATCGCTGGCCTGCTTCTCTACACAACCCACGAAACAATGCTCGATCAGTTGATCGAACGCCCCATCCAAAGCGGCGATCTGCTTTCGAACGCCAACACTGTCATCCTTATGGGCAAGACTCGCCACGAGAACAAAGTGAGCCGCGGCCTCCACGTCGCCAAACACCGAGGCAGCCCCTGCAGCGATGACATTCTTGACTTCGCGATTTCTGAAGCTGGCATCGAGTTTACAGCCGCTTAGGAATGCAACGCTTCAGAATTCATGCATGGAGCCTCGCATGACAAGAGCCCACATCGCGGTCAGCTCGATCGTTCTCATTTGTGTCATCTTGCTACTGTGGCTAAGTACCGGAGTAGACGAGCTACGTGGAAAAGCGAAGAAGCTGACAACAGAGCAAACACAGCGGCAGCGGCAACTCATTGCGGACCAGAATCTACTGGTTCACTACGAAGACATTGTCGGAAAGCCCGCGGAGGAGTTTCGCGAACTACTTGCTCTCGCCAATGAGACTGCGCTACACGAACGCGTGGTTCGCTACATATTCCGCAATCCAGCCAGACCAAACGATGATGGTTCCGACGGCTGGTTCTACATTGCAGTAGAAGGCGAGAAGATCGTTGACGCGGGCCACTACGACGCCTTTCAGGACTGAGCGCTGAATGGCTGCTCTTTGACCCGTTCTGCTCCATCAGAGCGTCGTGGCCAAACTGAGGCGGCCGATTGATCCCTTGGTGCTGACCAAAGAGTCTGTCACGCCATGTACCACATCACATCGAAACAGCCGTTCCAAAAACTTGTTTCTTCAGATTTCTCGTAACGCTCTTGCATTATATAGTTAGAACCATCCCCCATAAACAACCAGGGCCTGCAACGTGACAAAGAAGAACCTCCACCGATGGGCAACAAGAAGTGTTGGTCGCTTGAACACACCAAGGCGACGTAGGAAGCAGCGAAGTACGGGTACTGAATCACTAGAAGACCGCATCGTGCTTGCAGCTTCCCTCGCGATTGTGGACACGCCCCTCGATGTCGTTGATGAAAACGACGGTGTTACTTCCTTGCGAGAAGCCATCGCATTTGGTGAAGACTTGTCTCCGGGCGGCGGCGGGACGGCCAGAGACCTTCTGGATATTGAGTTTGACCCGAGCGTGTTCGGAGAGACGATCGAGCTGAACTCACCATTGGTGATCAACAGTCCCGGCGATGTCTTCATTAGCGGGCCTGGGCCGGGTTTGCTGACAATTGATGGACAAGGTGGCGGTGTCTTCCGCGTGGATAACGGCGACGCGGGTTTGGTTCGAGCTGGAATCGCAGGGATGACCATCACGGGCGGTGGAGGCAATGAGGGATCAGCGATTGACAGCAACGAAGATGTGACGGTCACCGATGTGTGGGTGATGAATAACAATTCCGCCGACTCCGGGGTTCTTGAGCACAGGAACGGAACGTTGGTGGTCTCCAACAGCACGTTCAGTGGAAATACAGGTGTGCAAGGTGCGGGCATTCACGTGTTGACCGGGACTGCGGAGATCTCGAACACCACCCTGTCCCGAAACTCGGCGACAGGATTTGGTGGAGGAATCGAGGTCGTCGGCGGCAGTGCCACGATTCGGAATTCGTCGATCGTTGAGAACAATTCTGACTCGGATGATTCCGGAGGCGAAAACGGCGGGGGCGTAGACTCAAACCCGAATCTAATCACCATGCACAATACAATTGTTGCCGGTAACTTCCGGGGTAGCCGAGCGAACGCGGTCGCTGATGATGTTGGGTTGAATCTGGTTTCAACCTCTTCGTTCAATCTGATCGGCAACGCCAACACAGCTGGCGGATTAACCCACGGTGGACAGAACGGAAACATTCTGGGCCTCAATGGCAGCGGTATCATCGATACGAGGTTGGTTCTCAATCTCACCCTCGCTGATAACGGTGGCCCAACGCCAACACATGCATTGGAACCAGGTAGCCCGGCAATTGACGCCGGGAGTAATGCCCAGGCGTTGGATTCAAATGGTGGGACGCTACCGTCAGATCAACGTGGGTCCGCTCGAATTCTTGATGGCGACCAGAACGGTACGTTCACGGTGGACATGGGAGCCCATGAGCGTGGGCTTCGAGTCAACACAAACGCAGACACGGTGACCGACATTCGGTTTGATCGGCTGTCGTTGCGAGAAGCCATCGAGATTGCTGGAACCACTGGCGAGCGGATTACATTCAATCCGCTGATGTCTGGTTCGACCATCACGCTGGGTGGTGAAGAACTGGCGATGTCCGGCAACCTAACGATCTCTGGGCTGGGTGCTGACAAGCTGACGATTGACGCCGACGGTGGCTCGCGAGTATTCCGAGCCCTGCCGGGAAGCTTTGTCGTACTTTCGGACGTCTCGATTACCGGTGGCGACGCGACGCTCAGCTCAGACGACGACCCAACCTATGACAACCTCGGTGGCGGTGTATTCAACGACAACGCCGAAGTCACGATTCAGAATAGCCGCATCTATGGGAATACAGCGGAGTGGGGTGGCGGAATCAACAATTGGCGAGGGACGTTGGTGGTTGAGGGCTCAACCATCGACGGGAACTCTGTCACTGGAAACGGTGCTGGTATCTACAACTGGGGTGATGGCGATGAAGCGAACCTGACAATCGCTAATTCCACAATCAGCGGGAACACTGCCTCCAGCCTGGGGGGTGGAATTGTGAATTGGGCTGGCACAGGGACCGCCACTTCGCTGCTAACGAATTCCAGCGTTGTCAATAACGTCGCTGACTTTGGTGGTGGCTTGTCCCTTTTCGACAGTGGTGTCACGCTGAACAACTCACTCTTAATCGGCAACACGACTCCCGGTGGCGACCCCAGTGATATTGATGACATTGGGGGTACGGTCGATTCCGCTTCAGCGAATAACCTGGTTGGTGACCCAAGCACCGCTGGCGGCTTAAGCCACGGCACGAACGGAAACATCCTTGGCGATGGCTCTGGATCTGCGATCAGTGCCGCGTCGGTGATCGATGTGAACCTCACAGACAACGGAGGGCAAACACCGACCCATGCCTTGGTAGAAGACAGCCCTGCAATTAACAACGGAAAGAACAGCGAGGCCAATGACGCCAACGGTGATCCACTTGACGTCGATCAGCGAATGCAGCCACGGCGTCAGGGGCGAGTCGATATCGGAGCGATCGAGAAGACCTTCGCCGGGATCGATGATGCCGACACAACGACTGCAGGAAGCGCAGTCGAAATTGATGTCCTTGCGAACGATGTAAACGGGGCGAACGCTGAAATCCGTGGGCTCTTAGGAGCTCAAAACGGTTCAGTTTCAACCGACGGTAACCCAATCACCTACACGCCTGACGGAGGTTTCACAGGAACCGACGGATTTAGCTACGTGGTCGGACTGCAAGCCGACGAGCAATCGAGTGCCGGAGAGACGTCCGAAGAAGGCAACGCAGTGGACGTCGATGGTGACTGGGCAATCGTTGGTGCCAGACGAGATGACGTTGTCGATCGAAACGCCGGTGCTGCTTTCATCTATCGTCGCAATGGAGCGACGTGGGAGAAGTTCCAGGAACTTCGTCCGGCAGAGATCGAGTTCCGTGATCGCTTTGGCTATTCGGTCGCAATTGATGGTACGACCGCAGTCGTGGGTGCTCGACTGGATGGTGACAACGGATTCAAATCTGGTTCCGTCTACGTCTTTGAATACGACGCGTCCCAGGGCCAATTCGTTCAGACTCAGAAGCTGACGAACGGTTCACAGCGTTCACAGTTCGGTCATGCCGTTGACATTCAGGGCGACACGCTCGTCGTAGGTGCTCGCCGCGACCGCGATGGGGCGGCAAACTCCGGAGCAGTTCATGTGCTTGAGCGAACAACCCGCGGGTTCGAGCAAACCGACTTCCTTAAGGCCGATGATGGGGCCAAGGGCGATCAATTCGGATTCTCCGTCGCACTTTCCGAAGGCGAAGATTTTCTGTTTGTCGGGGCCTGGAAGGACAACGTCGGCGGACTTGTTGATAGTGGTTCAGCGTACGTCTTTAACCGGTCTGGCGACGATTGGGATCAGACAGCCAAGCTGCTACCTAGTGATGGTCAGCAATTCGATTTGTTCGGTTTCTCTATCTCCACATCCGACGGAAACTCCGTTGTCATCGGCAGCCCTGTCCGAAGTCGTGAAAACCGCGCGGGTGCAGCATATGTGATTGAAGGCGATTTGACTGAAACGAAAATTCAGAGTGCCAATTCTGCCGCACTGGATAACTTTGGCTACTCGGTCAGCATGTCGGGCGACGACATCGTCGCTGGTGCTCGATTGGACGCGACAGGTGGCAACGCGGCAGGTGCTGCGTATATCTTCAATCGTGACACCGGTGGAGATGACAACTGGGGACCGACGCAGACCTTCCTCGGCAATAACAAGGACAGCTTCGGCTTCGCCGTTGCATTGGACCAGAACACGGTCCTGATTGGTGCGAACCTGCGTGACGGAGCGGGAGGCACAGACGCTGGAGCAGCCATCTTTGAAGATCGCCGATCTGAAAATGTCAGTGTTTCGATTCAGGTCAATCAGAACCAGTTGTCAGGTTCTGGTCTCGGCTTCGGCGGTTCTGAGATCACTGGCGAAGAACTGGCTCCAATTGTTGACGCTGCTCGCGACTACTGGCGACAAAAGAACCTGACGTCTGGCCAGCTTGCCGCTCTGAATTCGGCTCAGGTCAACGTGGCTTCGCTAAACGGTGCCTTGCTTGGCTTCGAATCTGGTGGCAACGTGACGATTGATTCGAACGCTGCCGGTCATGGTTGGTACGTCGATCAGACTCCACAGAATCTGCACGACGATCACATTGGCAATCGCATGGACCTGCTATCCAACGTAACCCACGAACTGGGACACGTCATCGGACTGACTGATCGCTACGACGCCGGTTCGTCCGACGATGTGATGCACGGCTTCCTAAGCCTCGGCGAACGCCAACTGGGATCTGGTCGTGGTGCATTGGACCATGTGTTCTCAAGTGTCAAAGGCGAACTCGACAGCATCTTCTAGGAAGCAGCCTACCCTTCGTCTGTGTTGGCCGTACAGCCGTGTGCCTCGATTCGGAGTTTTCCAGTCCGAATCGAGGCGCTTTCGGTTTCTACGAACATCCGTTTCGACCCGCCCATGCGAGTGTCATCACGACGGAAGGTGATGGCTACTTTGGCACCCCATAACGCATGAGCTCGACATCCCTGAGTCGTTGAAGCAACTCACGATGGGTCTCACGCTTGCGTTCGATTTCAGCCTTGAAGTTGTCGTTGCGGACCAGATCCGCTCGCAGTGCTCGCGATTGCGCAGACGCATCTCGCACACGGAGCAACAAGCTAACGTTGGTTTTCGGATCAGGCATGGCACTTCTCTGCCATCTTACACACAGCAACATGCGGTATCTGACAAGAGATCGTCAGAAACTGCGGAATCACTGCGCACCCGCGAAGCCTGGCTTCGGTGAATCTTCTCTAAAGGGAAAAATCCAAGCCCGTAGTGGACGACGCGAGGAG
>JBGCDN010000825.1:0-6827 GCA_045105495.1 Planctomycetaceae bacterium | reverse complement strand
GAGATCACGAAAGATCTTGCGCTGAAGTCGCGGAACTTCGAAATGTTTCGCAACTACATGAGCCTCGCCACACGCGACATCTCAACAACGTATCGCGCCGAGCCAAAAACGGCAGAGTTGTCGGTTGAAAAACTCAAGGCTGCAATCGACGACTTCAGAGAATCACGTCCTGAATACAAGGCGATGCTGGCCAGTTACGAACGCAGTATCAGCAGCTACGAACGACGTATTGCATCGGCTCTCAAGATTCTGGAAATGATTGGGCAGCCTGCTCCGGAAATGGACGTTGCTGCATGGGTGACTCAAGATGGAGACAAGCCAGTCGATTTGAATGGGAAGGTCATTCTGTTGGACTTCTGGGCCGTCTGGTGCGGTCCTTGTATCCGAACCTTCCCGCACCTCAAGCATCTTGACGAAACCTACGGCGACAAAGGTTTGCAGATTGTTGGTGTCACCCGGTACTACAACTACACGTGGAACGAAAAAACCGAGAAGGCTGTTCGAGGGCAGAAGGCAGATGCAGACCTTGAACATGACGCTTTGCGAAAGTTCCTCGCCAGCCACGGTCTAAAGCATCCAACCATCGTGGTTCCGAAGGAAAGCGAGATGCAGCGAAACTTCGGAGTCTCCGGTATCCCGCACGCAGTTGTGATTGACCAGAATGGCGCAATTCAACTGATTAAGGTCGGTTCTGGCGAAGCCAATGCTGTCGCCATCGAAGCCAAAATCAAAGAGCTGCTCAAGTAACAAGCGTTCCGCTTGACCGTGTGCGGCAGTGGCGTTGGGATGGTGTTTTCGTGGGGTGTTTCGCCGCGAGTACTGTCTCAACGCCTTTGGTCGTGGATCGCTCCGCGATCAAACGCGCTCCATGTGCTCGTTGCACTCTACCGCAATGCGGATGCCGGACGAAGAAGCGTTGAAAGCAGTCCGGCTCCAAGGCGGTGCATCTTCAACCGAATCACCGCTTCGTTTGCTCGCCGACCAACGTTAATGCGATTCAGTGACATTCGGTTCGTCGATCGAACATCGTTGATGCCGCGTTGTGTTGTGAATGCCGCTTTGATTCCAAGTTCACTTAACGCCTGCATTGTGCCTTCCGCGAAGCCGCCGGCAGGGTAGGCGAAAACCGGTGCGAAGGTCCCAATTTCTCTCTTCAAATCGCTTATTGAACCAGCGATTTCTTCTCTCGCCTCTTCAAGTGGTAGCTGGTTCAGCAGCGGATGACTACGAGTATGCGGCGCGAGCGAGACTCCGTTCTGAGCCAGTCTTCGCAGGTCGTTCCACGAAAGAACGTCGTTGCTGATAGGTTCACCGCACAAGGCGTCGCAAATGCGATCGACTTCTGACATGGCTTCTGAATGAGGTAGCAAGCGGACGCGTTGAACCAGTCGCCTTCCTGTTTGGTGTCGCTGTTGTGGTGTTCCAAGTGGTAGCCGCTCAGAGCCGATGAGAACACGATCGCGCCGCGTGGTGGAAACAGCACTGGAGTACAACTGGTTCCACCAAAATGAGAGTGCGGGGTTGTCAGGGAACGCGGTGGGTACGAACAACGTTACGGGCAACCCCATCCGACGAAGCACCGGAAAGGCGTTTGTCAGGAAGTCGTTGTAGGCGTCATCAAAGGTCAATAGGACCGCTCGCCGTGGCAGCTGGTGTTCTCCATTCAAGGCCGCAACAACGTCGTCTATCGAAACAGCGCTGTAGCGATCACGGATTAGCTGAGCTTGAGTAGCGAATGTCTCCGGCGTCGTGCTGATGACCCCAGGGTAGCGGCCCGCCGATTCGGTAATCGGAAGAATTCGATGCCAGGTCAGCACGCGAAATGCGGTGCGGCTGCGATCTGGAATTCGATCAAGCGTGCGAACAGCCGTGGTGACGATTCGAGTTCCGCTTAGCCAGCTGAGTGTGTCCCGAAAAACACTCATGACGACGACCGGGCAAACAGCGGTCCAAGTATCGGAATACGTTTGAGTTCCGGGAACGTCTCGTCAATCTGCATTGCATTGCGGCTTGCGGCTAACAGCGCGACCGTGAAGCCAGCAACGACAAACATGTTGGTCCACAGAGATGGATTGAGCCAGTAGTTGAACGCTGCGATGGCTAAAGAGAAGACGCCAATCAACGTGTAGACAACCAGTAGTTTTCGAGCAAACGGCGCGACTTCTGTGAGTCGCCAGAGGCCAACGTGTTTCAGCACGAACAGCAGAAGCATGGTCAGCAAAGTTCCAACCGCGGCACCCGTGGCACCGTATGGAGGAATGAGCAATAGGTTGATGCTGACGGCAAAGACAGCTGCCACAGCGTTGATTCCCAGCATGTAGCGCATGCGTCCGTAGACTTTGAGCGTCAACGCATTGAAGCCAAACATGGAATCGATGTAGCAGCCGAACGCCAGCAATGTCAGCAGGATTGGTGCGTCTGCGTATCGTTCACCATACGCCGTCTCCACCACCGACCGCGCGCCCATGCAGGAAAGGGCGAAGACTGGAAACGTCAAGACCGCGATCCAAACTGCAGTTTGCCAATAACCAGTGTTGATCGCTGCTTTGTCGTTCCGCGCGAATGCACGGGATGCGGTTGGCAGATAGAGGGAAGTGAAACTATGCGCCACTAGCTGGTTCAAGACGGCGATCTTAAACACGGCTCTCAGACCTGCGACTTCCGAGGTGCCGCGCAGTTGTTCCAGCATGATTGCGTCCATCGTGCCGACCGCAATCAACAGAAGTTCTGATGTCATGAGCGGCAGTGCGAATGCCATCAGTTCGCGAAACGGATAATCAATTTCCTGCCGATGCAGTGCCAGCGAAACGCCTTCACTTTCGGCGACCGGACCCAATAGCCAAAAACTAATTCCAACACCAATTGCAACTGCTATCAGATAGGCGAAACACAGTTGCTCGATGGTTCCACCCGCAAGGAGAACCGATCCAACGGCAACCACTTTCAGAACTGGATTTAGCACGTGCTTGCGCAAGAAGATTTTCTTTGCGGCTCCAAACATTGCCAGCATCGCGATCACAATGTCGTCTACCGCCTGCAATGGCGCGACAAAGATGAGAACCAGCAGGCAGCTAAGCGAAGTCGGGCTCCGAACAAGCGTGCCTTCTGCGTAGGGCGCTGCCAGCAGAACTCCGGCAACCACGACGGTTCCAAAGATCAACACGCAACCGATACAGATCGAGAGCGCTCCGTAGAAGCGTTTCATGTCGCCTTGCTGGCGGTAGATCGGCAAGAACCGTGGCATCGCACGCGACATGCCGCACATGACGATGACCTGTCCGATCGTGACCAAAGCCATCGCGTACGCAAACGCGCCGAAGCTATCGCGAGTCAATCCGCGGACAATGGCGATCTGAATGCCGAAATTGGTGAACTTCGAAATCAGTCGACCACCCAGCAGCAGGCTCGACCCACGAATGTCACTCCGCGTTGATGGCTCACGCGGCACTGTTGCAGTAGCCGTTGCCGTGAGGGATTGAGTTGTCTGGTCAACGCTCATCTGGCGAACGGTACTTGCAAGAAACGTATGTTAGAAACTCTCCCTTGTGGAGAGGCTTGAAACTCAACCCGCCCTCAACTTTGCCGAATCGCGCCGTCAGCGATCCCATTTGGCGAAGAACGCCGCGCGTCTGAAGTTGCCGATGTTGCCTCCGAGTTCTTCTTTGGTCTCGGCAGTAACTTCCCAACGCCTTCCAGCCAGTGCAAAACAAACGGTTTCAGATCGCGCCAGTCGAAAACAGCCGCGATTCGACGGCCTCGGATAGAACGCCACCAATTCCCGATGGTAATGTCGTCGCGACGCCAAAGTGCACAAAGAACTCGAAGTTCTCGACGCCAATACACCCACTTTACGCCGGGTTCTGGCTGATGCAGATAGGTTTGCATGGGCTGTCCGGTGAGGTCCTGATACTGCGTGAGCAGCATTTCGATACCGTCGGCTTCCGCCATAACGGATCGGCCTGTCGAACGCCCGATGTTCGGTTCAATGAGGATGTAGCGACCATCGCGAGGGTCGCGCTTGACTTCGATGTACGCCTGGCCGTGAAAGCCTGCATCCCGGAACATGTCTGCAATGAAAGCAGCGACTTCAGGATTTCTGCGGGCTACTCCGGAACAGCCAGTCCCGGTTTCGATCGGCCACTGTCTTAGCTTCTGGCTAACATAGTTTATTCGCAGGTCATGATTGCGATCGTAGTAGCAGTTTGCCGTCCAGTATTCCTTGCCGGGTACCCATTCCTGAATCACCAGTGTTTCGGCCGTGTGCCGGGCGGTGTTGTACGTTGTTAGAAATTCGGCGGGCGTGTTGACTCGAATGCACTTCTGATTTGTGAACGGGGTCCATGCTGAACTCTTCACCGGCGGCTTCAGCACGGCAGGGAATCTCAGACTTGCCGCTGCGGCTTCAGCGTCTTCGGACGTTCGCAACAAACGAGTGACTGGCGCGTGCCAGTCCATCTTTTTGGCAAGGTCATCAAGCGTGACTTTGCTAACCAGCTTCTCTACGGTCTCCGCCGCTGGCAGCGCGAAGTTAAACATGTTGGTCAGGATGTCTCGGTTGCGTGAAACTTCCAGAACCGAAAGATCAGTGCATGGGAATAGGATTGCCTTCTGATTGCACCGCGATCCAAGTTCATCCAGCGCTTGGGTTAATTCGGTGATGGAAGCCACAACCACGCCTCGGCAGACGTTTGTCTTCAAGAAGGCGTGTTTCGAAAAGCCAATTCCGATCACTGGGATGTCGCGTCGAGCTAACACGCGGGCGGCTTGTAGGCCAGTGATTCCGTCGAGGCCCAACACGATTGCGATGGGCTTATCGCCTGCGAATACGGAATCGGCGAGCTTGGAAGTGAAGTGCCGCGACTGCGTTCTCATCAGGTCGTGGCCTGCGTCGTGATGGGTTTTCGGTTTGACGCTTCAGCCAGATCAATTGCCACCCAACTGATCGCGAGAATGAGCCAGAAGTATCGAACGAACGTGAAGCTCAACAAAATACTGCCGGTCAGGTAGCCGACGTACGAAACAAACACCGCCGTCAGCAACCAGCTAAGTCGCTCGCACTCAGTGGTTCGAATTGAACGCCAAAGCGCGGTGAAGGTGCGGCTGCAAATGACCAGAAACAGAATTAGCCCAAAGATCCCGTTCTCCGCAGCAATTTGGAGATACGTGCAATGGGCTTTGCGATCTTCGTTGTGCACATGCAGTCCGATCAATCCGGCGTAATCGCGGTAGTGGTACTGGAACATGGCTGGGCCGACGCCGGTGACCGGGTGATCGAGAAACACCAATACGGCGGCTCCCATTTCGTTCAAGCGACCTCGAACCGCCGAGTCGGAATTGCGGACGCTTCCGGACGATGCATTGATGGCAACGTCGACAATCGAACCGACGCGATCTAAATAGTCGGCTCCCAACAGGGCCACTCCCGGTGCGGCGAAGAGCGCCAGCATCACCAGGTGGCGAATTGGAATTCTGCGAACGATGGTTAAGGCGATCAGCATCGAACCAATAGCCAGAACGCCGCCGCGAGAACGCGTGAGAGTGAATGCGACGAGTGTCAGTAGCAGCATCACCAAGGCGACCGGCAACCATTTCCTCTGTCCCGGAGCAAAGAACGCCAACACAAACGGGGCGGCCAGCAAGAGCACTTGTGCGAACCGGTTCTTTTCTCCCAATGGGCCAGCGTGCCGCAGTGATTTACCCTGCTCGAAGTGTTCAGCCAGATGTTCCTGGTCGCCCATTTGTGCGAAGCCGCCGTAGTTGCGGAAGTATGCCTTCTTCATGGATTGGTGGATTGTCGGCAGGCTCATGAAGGCTCCGGCAAGGAACGCACCGATGACGCAGATCCGGAGTTCAGACTCTGTTCGCACAGCGTTTACGAACAGCAGAAACATCAGGAAGCCTTCGAACAGCGATGTGACTGCATACGACACGGATGTGTCCGGGCGGATGGCGACAAGTACGCCCGGGAACTGAATGAGCTGGAACAAGGCCATCACGATTGTGATTCGTGGAAATCGAAGCGACTGTTTTTCGAGAACCACTTTCCGGAACACCGGCACCAGTAAAAACCCGATGATGCCAGCCGCCACCGTCTTTGGTACGCCGTGAAAGTTTGCCGCGACCGCTGGGATGTTCAGCACCACAAGGAACACGAAGAACGCCGCCGATGCTCCACTTCTTAGAAGCAGTGCACTTCCTGGGATGGCGACAGTCGCAAGGATTCCAAGCTTCGGATTTTGTGTGATGAGGACGGACAGTCCTGCAGCAATGGCTCCCAGTACCGCGATGCCAGCGGGCTGTGTCCAAGCAGGTTTTGAATCATCTGCAATCGGCGCGTCAGACGATGATGCGGTCGCCATTAGTTGGTCGCCTCCATCGCATTCTCCGCGCCGCGCTGCGGTTCCCATCGGTCGATGCGTCGTCCGACCAACGAATTCCAGAGCGCTCGAAGGGCAGCGATGTTGACCATGCCAACGTATGCGGCAATGGAGATTGGACGGAACCGACCAATGGCCGTCCCGGCGAGTATCCAACCTACGATGGCGATGCCATAGCCGATGGCCTGGAGGCAGAACCCGGCGAGAAACAGCTTCGATTCGATCGCCAAGATGCCCGAACAGATGAAGATCACCAAGAGCGGGATCGACACCAATCGTTTCAGGAATTTGTACGTCAGTAAATCGAAGGCATAGAGTCCCGTCAGAAGCGGATTGAACAGCGTTCGCCGCTCCCAGAGAGCTCGAAAGCCACGAGTGATGACGCGGACTTTCCGAGCGAATTCACCGGTGGTTTTTTCGGCAGTGGGTTCAATTGCAATCGCGTCTGGT
>JBGCDN010000824.1:0-5022 GCA_045105495.1 Planctomycetaceae bacterium | reverse complement strand
CGCGACCGGCATTCTCCGCCCCAAGTGTCTTCTTGTGGAATATTTGAAGGCAGCCGGTCGCATACGGAATGTTAGGCAGGTTGATCTCCTCCCCTGGTTTTGAGGCTCCCCATGGCAACAAAAGTCGAATCAGAGTTGGTCGTGGACCGACGACGATCAATGCGTCGCAGTGAACAGCGTCGCACAGAAGAAGAGGTGGCTGAAGAGCCGCAAGTCGAACTGCGTGATGATGACGCCCGCCGCAAAGGCGAACGTCGCCGGCAGATCGATCCAACAACATGCGAACGTGATTACTCAGGCTTAGAAGTGGAATTCATGCGAGCCATGGACGACTACAAACGTCGTAGTGGTCGACAGTTCCCAACCTGGAGCGAAGTTCTGGAAGTCATGCACTGTCTCGGCTACCGCAAAGTTGCCGAACCGGTTGACGTCATGACGCACGCCCAAATGCGATCGACCAACTAACGCGGATCGTTCAGCCAAAAGACAGGCCGTAGGCACAGGCTTGTTGATAGGCAGAACCAACCAACCGAACACTGGCTGCTCGTTGCGGAGCGCTCCTAAGGGAGCCCCGCCGGCAGCCTTCGGTTTCTTACTCCGAGTTGCGACTGAACGTCATGATGGTGATGTCGTCGTTTTGCTCGCGACCGTTGGCGTGCTTTCGAACATCCGCCAACAGGGCTTTCCCAAGCTCTTCCGCATCGGTCGAGCTGTTTGAAACGAAGTCGACCACGCGATTCTTCGTGTAGAGATTGCCTTCGGGGTCCATCGCTTCATCAACCCCGTCTGTGATCAGGACAATCATCTCTCCTGGTTCGATTTTTCGTGTTGCCGTCTCGTATGGATAGTCTTCCATGATCCCGACGGGTACACCGATGAGATCTTCGTTGAACTCGTCGATGGTACCGTCTGTTTTGCGGATTAGCGGAGACATGTGGCCCGCGTTCACCAATGTGACTTCGTGTGTTTTCAGGTCCAGCACCGCGAGAACGTACGTAACAAAGCGGCCTTCGACCATTTTGTGGCACATCTGCGTATTGATTGACGCAACGGCTTCCGCGACATCATGCGTAAACGACATGGTGCTTTGAACGACGCTGGACATCCTGGACATAATCAAGGCACCGGGAACTCCTTTACCGGCAACGTCGCCGAAGGAAATGCAGACTTTGTCTTCGCCCAGCATGAAACAGTCA
Organism: Planctomycetaceae bacterium; assembly: GCA_045105495.1. Lineage (GTDB taxonomy): Bacteria > Planctomycetota > Planctomycetia > Planctomycetales > Planctomycetaceae > CAYNWT01. The sequence continues at coordinate 3,826 of JBGCDN010000824.1, read as the reverse complement.
TAGTAGTCTCCGCCGACGGCCTGTGCAGAGTCGTATGAAGCGAAGAATTCATAACCCGGTACGGTAGGCAGCACTTCTGGTAACAAGGCGTGTTGAACTCCCATGGCGACATTCATTTCGCTGTCTTGCTTCTGTTTCTGCAGGTGACTGGTCAACAGTCTGGCGCTCTCGTAGGTGAGCGCGGCTTGGCCGGCTACGGCCAGTAGCAGGTCAAGATCTTCCTGAGTGAATTTTCTCAGAGCGTTTTGAGTATCGAGGTTAATTACGCCAGACGGGTTCCCGTTGAGATCCAGCATGGGAACGCACATCATGGAGCGGATCACGAGGCTTGAGATTGATTCGCTGGCGTCGAATCTTTCGTCATTGGCAGCGTCGGCCGACAGGATAGCCGTTTTTTCCGCGAGCACTTTCTCAAGGATTGTGCGACTCATGCGGACAGTCTCATCCTGACCACCCTGTCTGTGCTTTTGAGCCGCAGGAATCAGACGTTCGGAGTCGAGTTCTTTCAACAGAATAGAACCGCGATCGGCCTGTGGGAAAATCTCGAAGAGTGTGTCTAGCATCCTCGGCAACAGTGTCTCGAGGTCGATGGTGCCAGCCAAAGATCGGCTGATATCCAGAACACCTTTCAATTTCACTTCCGGCCGAACGTCGAGCAGTCCGAAGCCCTTGGCATCTGCCGAACCCATGATGGTCGAACCGTCATCGCCGGTCATGTCCAGCATGAAGGAACTTCCGTCGCCAACAGCCATCGATTCAGTGCGACGACCGGGTGACGATTTCAGCGGCGTGGATTCTTCGAACCGCAGCAACAACGGGCCCAGCTTGATTCGGTCGCCATTCTTCAGGACAAGTATGCCCTCAATTCGCTTGCCGTTAACGAAGGTGCCGTTCCCGCTTCCAAGGTCTTCGATTTGGAAGAAGTCGCCTTCCTGTGTCACGCGCGCATGGAATCGAGACACCATGTTCGAGTCGAGTTGGACTTCGCAATCCGGGTGGCGTCCTACCTGGATCGGAAGTTCATTCAGCGCGTATGCGGTGGCTTCACCACCTTGAAGCAAAACAAGTTTGGCCATCTCTATCCTGCAGTTCGCAGCCACATTTGGCTACGTCTGAAAAATTTGGTCTACGTTGTCGCGAAGCACCATTCTACCTAGTGCGACGGCTCGTTCTTCAGTCCATCCGCGATCTACAACAAAATTTTCAGCCAGAACACCCGCAAGAATTCGCCGATACATGGCAAACTTTGGAAGCGCGAACTCCAGCTTGTACATGTCGCTGTAGTAGCCGATCTGCTTCGTCTGTGGGACTGCTTCCAGTCTGCTGCGGCAGTCTGCTGCGATGTAGGTCGGAATGTTGGAATACCACCAATGCCCATTTGTGACGACATTGGGGAAAATCCACGCGTAACTCACGAGTTCCTGATTGCTGGTAGTTGTGAGCACCGAGATCGGAAAAGTCACATCTGAGAACGTGTTAAACAGCTCTTTATACTGGATGAGCGACGTCCGCTTATCGTATAGGTCCTGCCCCTGAAACACGCCTTCTGGGTAAACCTGCCGGTTGACGCCAATCATGAGGTCAAACGGAAGTTTGAATTCAGAGCAGAATTCGGCGATCGACCAGAACACGTACTGGCTTAGTCTGGCTGCTTCGATCTTTGAAAGCTCGTCGCCCTTCAGAGTTTTCTCCAGCACCGTTGCAACATCTGCATCCGAGACCATCGCTGGCGTAAAGTCTGGAGGGATAGAAATCGCGCAGGCTTTTGCGTCCTTCGCGGTGAAGTGCTCAAACAGCTTCCCAATGGCTGCCTTCAACGACTGCGGATTTGTGACGTCAGTACCGCTGGCTTTCTGCAGGCGTTCGCGGGTGGCTGGTTTGGTGAAATGGAAAACGAGGTCGTCGGTCCGCAGACATGGGATGTATCGCTTCGTATCGAAGCCAGTCAGTGGATCGTCGAAATCGTTGGTTAGAAAGACTCTTTCAATTCCACTTTTGCTGAGACATTGGTCCTCCCAGTCGGGTTGATCGAGTACCTTTTGAGCGGAGTCATACAGTGATTCCCAGTTGTTCGATGTGATTTCTGTGTCGTCGAAGTTGAAGAACTTCTGACACATTTCAATGAACCAGCTGTGCTGAACTGTGTTCGACAGGCGTGGAAGATACTCCGCCAGCCGACCAACTTTTTCTCTGGGGTCGAGCCCGGGTTCTTCGACGCGGCCCTTAGGCATGCCCGCAGAATGAGCCAGCTCTGTGTAGTAGTGATAGCCGAGAATGTCGGCCAGATTCTCTGAGGCGGGCGAATGCGGATTGATGTGCGAATGCGGATCAATCAGCGTCACGCTTTCCAATTCGTTGAGAACGCGGGTTATTAGTTCTGCAGACATGACTTTGCTTCTTCCGAGGACGCGAGACTGGAAAGATACGCGGAGCAGTCCGATGTCTCAACGGGTGCAAAGGGCCAAAGCGTCAACCAATTGAAAACGGTTCCTCGCATCAACGGTTGCCGGATCTTCTGTTCGGTTCACCTCGGTTTTGTCTGAGGTGGCTTGTGCGTAAAGGCCGCGAGCTGCTTCCCATCCTTCAAATTCCAGACTCTCACGGTTCCGTCTTCGCATCCGGCAATCACAATTGATTCGTCTGCGCTTGTCGAGATCGTATGGATGTAGTCCGCAGCACCCGGGTAAGTCTTGACCGTGCGTCCGTTGGATGTGGTGAGGCGACGAACCGATCGGTCGCCTGACCCGGCAAGAATGGTGTCTGCCGATCCCACCCACTGCAGCGCGGTCACGTGTTTGCCGAAGGAACGAATCGTTCGACGTTGCTCGCCAGTCTCGGCGTCCCAAATTTTGATTACGTTGTCCGCTCCGCCGGTTGCAACATGTGTCATGTCTGGCTGCCAGGCTGCTGTCAAAACATGATGTGTGTGTCCTTCGTAAGATCGAATGTGGTCTCCCATCGCGACATCCCACGCGTGCGTCAGTTTGTCAGAGCCGCACGAAAGAAGTTGCGTTCCATCGGGCGAAAACTCAACGTCCAATACTGTGTCGCTGTGTGCATCGGGGAACTGCGTTATCACGTTTCCAGAAGGAACAGCGTAAATCTGCAGCTGGCCAGTACGAGATGGCTGGCCGCTACCGACTGCCAGCCTTAAACCGTCCGGGCTGAATCCGAGTGAGGTGACTCGCCCGGAGATTGAATCTTCACCGAACGTCTTTGTCAGCTTCCATTCTGTCCTGCCGAGAGACAGTTTCTGACTTCGGTCGAGTTGGAGGATTCCTGCAGATCCGACGACGGCATTTCGTGTTGGCGGATTGATGGCGGCTTGAACGCTGATGGGTGTTGCATTTGTTGCGTTCCAGAGTCTCTCCGTTCCGTCCTCATGCACCGTGCAAAGTCGGTCATTCGATTCGAATCGAACTGCGATGCAGGCAGGAAGCGGAGCAGGCGTGAAACCTTTGACCAATGCTTCTTGCGAAGCCTGTGATGCCGCTTCCCTTGCTGCTTGCTTCGTCCGCATTTGTTGCACCGCCTTCGATCGTTCGAGGCTGCGCGTGACGATGTTGTGGTCTTGCATGGCCGCTTGCAGAGACCGTCTTGTCGTTTGCAGAGCGACGGTCAGCTTCTGTTGGGCCTTACGTAGATTGGCGAAGTTCTGCTGAGCCGATTTGTCTTCCTGATTCGATTCAGCTTTCGTTTTCGCTGTCTTGAGTTTGCTTGCTTCGGCGGACAGTTTCTTCTCTGCTTCAGCCACGGCAGCTTTGGCTTTGGTCAGGGTTTCCTTCGCGGCCTTGAGTGCGGTTTCCTGTGTTGCCACTTCAGCTTC
>JBGCDN010000823.1:0-4721 GCA_045105495.1 Planctomycetaceae bacterium | reverse complement strand
GCGCGTGCCACGTCCACCAATGCTGACGTAAAGGCTTCCATCTCGACCGATTGCTGCGTCTGTTGGAGCGAACCCGAATGTTCCAACTCCAGTCATGAGCTCAATCGGTTCTCCCGTCCAAACGGAACCGGACGACTTCAGCGGAACGGCAACAACTCGACCATAGGTCCAGTCGAGCCCAATGACGGCGTTGCGATACTTCTCTGGGAACTGATTGTGACGGTAGACGGCCACACCACTCGGCGAACCACGGCCGAACGACCCGACAACTGGCGGCATATCGGTGTAGTAAGAAGGTCGTTTCCAACTTCTCGTCACCCAGCCAGAGTTCGAACGAGATGTCGCATGAAAAATTCGCGTTGGGCGATACCAAGGAAGTGATATGTCGCGTTCTCCATCGCTATCGAAAGTGAACAAATCACCGTTGTCGCTGAAACCAAAGTCGTAAGCATTTCGGAATCCGTCAGCGAAAACCTCACCGCCCTGAAAGTCCGGACGAATTCGCATCAGCACACCCGCGTATGGCTTGCGAATGGGCGAAGTATCAGATGACCGCACGTAGGCATCGGTTACGCCGGCGTAGTTTCCAGCGATGACATACCACCAGCCATCGGGCCCCTTCTGGATGGAGTGAGCGTGGTGTTCTCCACCAGCCAAAATCCCGAGGAACCGTTCTGGTGCTTTGTCTGCTTTGTCATCGCGATTGTCGTCACGAAAGATGTAGAGGCCGTTGTCGCCGGAGAACAGAAGATCCCGTTCGACGAAGAACATTCCCTGCGCACCGGTTTTCGGACCGTCAGCGAACTGCTTAACTCGGTCCGCCTTCCCATCATCATCGTCATCGACAAGGAAGCGGATATACCCCGGGCCAGAGACCACGACACGCCCACGTGAGTCAGTAGTGATGCTGTGAACATCGTGCGCCATGTCGTCATCTGCGAACAGTGTGATGTTGAACCCTTCCGGGACTCGGACACCAGCGGCTTCCTGTTCAGCCTGCAGCAGTTGCGGGCCAAGTGATGCGACAGCGGCCAGGCCGACAAAACAACGGAAGAATCTGTACATCAAAGCACTCTTAGTTGTTGGCACGCGGCGGCTCTCAAAGGTGAAAAGAGTCTCGCTCTTGCGTGTCCGAAGGGGACCCACTACATAAACATGGCGATTCTAGACCGCTATCAACACTTGGAGCAATCGGGCCTGATCCGCTTGTCGAGGCATTGTGGTCGCGAGTCTCCCTGCGTGAAGGCCCAAGATTTGTTTTTGGATGAACGGTCACCTGTCAGACCGAATTCCGACGGAAAAAACCACCCGACCCCTCCATGCGTACGTGGCAGCGTTTACTAAGACATCCCTGTGAACCCAGACCACCCCGTTTTACGGGTTCGCAAAAAAGACTGAAATCGCCGAGGAGCAACACGTTGAACCTACAGAGGCAACCTCTCGGACAACCCGCATTCGAACGATGCTCGTTTCGCCGCCGCAGCCGTATCACTCAAACGCGTGCTCTTCGACTTCTGGTCATCATGCTGATGCTGTCCTACGTCCTGAACCCTTTCGGGGCGGGCGCGGCGAATGTGGCAGTGGCTCAAACGGACGAGACTGTCGCGGCAGACGTCGAAGGTTCGGACGAAGCCGATCATGATGAGTCGCATGCAGCTGGTGACCACGATGATCATGGTGGCGGTGGGCATAAGGATCCGGTTTCGGACATCCTTCTGGCTATCGTTCTGATTCTTTTCTCAGCCAAAGTCTGTGGCGACGTCTTTGAACGCGTGGGATTGCCAGCCGTTTTGGGCGAACTGTGCGTTGGCGTGGTTCTTGGTAACTGGGCCTTATTGTTTGGCGGCGTCGCGGAGAGTATGGGCTACGCAAACGCGGCCCATATGTTCGATTTCCTGCGACTGACCGGCAATGGACTCGCTGGCAATGAAACTGCCTACGTGATCGACATGTTGGCTCGAATTGGCGTCGTCTTGCTGTTGTTCGAGGTTGGTCTCGAATCGCGCATCAAAGACATGGTGTCTGTCGGCGTCTCTTCAATGCTAGTGGCAATCCTTGGCGTCGTTGCTCCAATGATTCTGGGTTGGCTGGTTGGCAGGGTGCTGATTCCGGAAGCCGGTGGCCAGGTTCACGCGTTCCTCGGAGCCTGCCTCTGTGCAACCAGTGTCGGCATCACAGCGCGGGTACTGAAAGACCTGAACCGTAGCCAGGATCGTGAGTCGAAGATCGTGCTTGGAGCAGCGGTGATCGACGACGTGCTTGGGCTGATTGTTTTGGCAGTTGTTTCTGGCGTGATCCAAAAGGGAAGTGTCGAACCCATTGAGATCACAAAAATCGTTGGACTGTCATTTGGGTTCCTCGCCGGTGCGATGGTTCTTGGAGCAATCCAGTTTCCTCGACTGCTGTTCAAAGGAGCCAGCTACCTACGTGGCCATGGATTACTTGTCGTAACGGCCTTGGTCATCTGCTTTGGATTCGCATACGTTGCCAACGTTGTACAGCTCGCTCCCATTGTTGGAGCCTTCGCCGCTGGACTGATCCTCGAAGGCGCTCACTATCAAGACGCGAACGAGCGTTGGAAGAATCACGAATTGGAAGAAGCGATCGCTCCAATCTCGGCTCTGCTTGTTCCTATCTTCTTTGTCGGAATGGGTATCCAGGTCGATCTTGCCAGCTTCGGCAGCAGTGAGGTGTGGAAGCTGGCTGCAGGCCTGACAATCGCCGCCATTATCGGCAAGCAAGTCTGCTCGCTAGGCGTTCGTGAAGCAGGACTCAACAAGACCGCGGTTGGCCTTGGCATGATCCCTCGCGGGGAGGTTGGCCTAATTTTCGCCAGTGTCGGTAGAGAACTACGGAAACCAGACGGTAGCTCGGTTGTCGATACACAAACGTATTCGGCTCTCGTCGTCATGGTGATGATCACGACAATGGTCACACCACCACTGCTAAAGTGGTCGATGTCAAAGTCGTCTGCCCAGTCTGAAAACAGCAGCGAAGGTTAGAGTTAGACGGCAGTCGCCCTTCCAATCGAGCAAGCGACGACAGGTTTTCGAAAACAACTCCCCACCGCCACCGATCCGACGGAACGTTGCCCCGCGCGCTGTCGCTGCGTACATTGCACATGGGCCGACTACTATCAAAGAAGGTGAATACCCATGGACGCAATGGACATTCTTGGCGGACTGCTTGGGCGAAAGTCGAGCGGCGGAAGTATCGGTGGCAAGATTCTGAAGAACATCATTCTTGGTGGAGCCAAGAAGCGTTCTCAACCTGCTCCACAGCGACGAGCTCCGCAACCAAAACAGCAAATGCCCACAAGCAACGCACCGCACCAGCACGGCGGAGTTCGGCTGGAAGATCTGCTAGCGGAAGCAACCGGCCATCATCAGCAACGTCGGCCAGTGCCGCAGCAAGCTGAGAAGCCGCCCGAAAATGAGTATCGAACGTTTCCTCGCAGTCAGCCGAAAGCCGACCCGCACCCGATGAACGCACAGGCTGAGGTGCTGATCCGCGCCATGGTTTTGGCGGCCAAGGCGGATGGTCAGATAACGCGAGACGAACAAGAATCGATTGTTGGTCAGCTTGGGGACCTCGATCAGTCCGAAATCAACTTCCTGCAGACCGAATTTGCTCGCGAAGTTGATGTGAAAGACTTTGCCTGGTCTGTTCCACTTGGAATGGAACAACAGGTCTATGGCATCTCATTGATGGCCATGGATCTCGACGAACAAAAGGAAGCGAAGTACCTAGGCGAACTTGCTCACGGACTGCGTCTTGGCCCAGAGATCTGCAATTCGATTCACGACGAATTCAAGGCGCCGCGAATCTTTAAGTAGACGCGGCCGATGTTTTGGAACAAAGAGAGCCTGCGACGTTCAGGCTCTCACAGTTCGTCAGCAAAAGGGTGCAGCAAGTTCGGCTTCTCTTTCGGTAGTCTGTCGATCAGAGCTTCAGCCATTTTGAAGTCACTGGTTGTCGTGATCTTGAAATTCATCGAGGCCCCCTCCACGACTTTCACCGGATGGCCTGCGTCCTGAACCATTTGTGATTCGTCCGTGGCGTTCAGGTTTTGGTGGTTCTCGTAGACACCTTCGAGAATATCGCGACGGAACACCTGAGGCGTTTGTGCTCCCCAAAGTCCTGAGCGATCAACGGTTTCTGAAATCTGCTGATCGTCGGTGACTCGCTTCAGAGTACTCGCGACCGGCACCGCCGGGATCGCTGCTCCAACTTCAAACGCGGCGTTGAAGACCTGATCGATCCACTTCGCGGTCAGCAACGGCCTTGCCGCATCGTGAACAGCAATGAAGTCCGCTTCGTCTTTCACAACAGCAAGCGCGTTCTTGACCGTCTCTGCCCGAGAAGCCCCGCCGTGGACGAGGTCGATGGCCATGAACGCGAGGTTTGGCCGAAACTTCTCTTTGAAGAACTCCTCGTCGGCCGGAGAAATGGCGACGATTGTCTGCACCACATCCGGCCGGTTCACAAAGTGTTCAGCCGACCGCAACCAAACCGCACGGCCTTTGAGTTCTGTGAAGACTTTTTTGCGTTGGCCCAGCTTGAACCGCGTGGACTGGCCTGCAGCGGGGATGATGACGGCGACTTTTGACATGTTGTGATCCAATAGGTTCGATTCAGGCCAGACTGAGCGACTGTGTGATTTTCTCCAGCGTACTCCGGGTGCTGGCGAGTTCGAAATCGGTTCCCTGATACAGGACCAG
>JBGCDN010000822.1:0-8113 GCA_045105495.1 Planctomycetaceae bacterium | reverse complement strand
GTCACATGACCACGATCATGTGCTGCATCAGTTTCGCCGGGTTCAATTGACGGACACCTATTTCTCTGAGGGGGCGAGCTTCGGAGACATCAACAACGACGGCGTGATGGATGTCGTTTGTGGTCCGTATTGGTTCGCTGGGCCCGACTTCAAAACGAAGTCAGAAATCTACTCGGCCCAACCACAGGATCGAAACAAGTACGCGGACAACTTCTTCAGTTGGGTTCGCGACTTCGACGGCGACGGTTGGAATGACATGTTGGCCGTCGGCTTTCCGGGAACTCCTGCCTACGTCTACGAAAATCCCGGCCGCGACAAGCACGACGCAACCTGGCCAAAGCACACCGTGGCCGATTGGGTCTCCAACGAATCGCCACAGTTCGTGAACCTCGTCGGCGATGACACGCCAGAATTGGTTTGCACTCGCGACGGCCGATTCGGCTACCTAACAGTTCCACGCGCCGCCGATCGTCAGGCACGAGCGACTAGACAAAAGGGGACTGGCTCCCTGCACGCGACAACCATCAGATCAACCAGCAACTCACAACAGCAGGGTGCCTGTCCCCTTTTGTCCGACTGCTCTCCACCGTCCGAGTCACAACGACTTGAAACCGCCTGGTTACCAAACGTCGTTTACTCTGGATCCGGCGGAAAGGGGACAGGCACCGGACAGCACCTTTTCGCGAGCACTCGAAATCTGGGTGGCGTCCGGAGCCAGTCCCCTTTCCTCAGCGAACCTATGAACAATGATGACGCAGGAACCTCAAGAGCATTCGGCCGCTGGGACTTCCACCCAATTTCAGAAGACATCGCCCCCAAACGCTTCGGCCATGCACTCGGTGTAGGCGACGTCAACAACGATGGCCGAGCCGATGTGCTGTTCAAAGACGGTTGGTTCGAACAACCTGAAGACGTCGCCGGCGACCCCCAGTGGAAACTACACCAAGCGAAGTTCTGCGAACCCGGCGGAGCTGACATGTTCGCCTACGACGTTGATGGCGACGGCGACAACGATGTCATCACCAGCCTCGGAGCGCACGATTACGGACTCGCGTGGCACGAACAGTTGCCCGGCGGCAAGTTCAAACAGCACACCATCATGGGCCGCAAGCCAAGCGAAAATAAGTACGGCGTGTTGTTTACCGAGCCGCATGCCATGAAGCTGGTCGATATCGACGGCGATGGTTTGAAAGACATCGTTACCGGCAAGACGTACTGGTCGCACCACAAGCAGAGCCCCATGTGGGACGCGGGTGCGGTGGTGTATTGGTTCAAGTTGGTGCGCGAAGAAGCGGAGCCGACAAAAACAGTGAACGCAATCGTTCGCAGACGCTACGCGGAATTGCAGAAACCTCGCAAGGGCGAGAAGGCAACGACGATCGCCGACATGCGTGCCGCTTTGCTGGCCGACAAGCAGGCGTCTGCGAAGTTCCGCAACGAGATGAAGCGAAACGGCCTGACGCTCAATATGAAGTTGCCGCCCGCGAAGGTCGATTGGTTGCCGTACAAGGCTGACGGCGAAGCGGGCATTGGTCGTGGTTTGTCAGTTGGCGACAGCAACGGCGACCAGCTTCCCGACATCGTCGTCGGCGGAATGAAGGGAGCTCACGTTCTCATTCATGAACGCCGCGAAGTCAGCGACGCGGAATGGCATGCCGCTCAGCCGGTTGAACACAAAGAACTCGCGTCCGGCCTATCGCCAGAAGAAGCCGCAAAGAACATGACGGTTCCGCCCGGGTTCAAAGTTCAGCTAGCCGCCGGCGAACCGATGGTGCATCAGCCAATCGCGTTTACCTTCGACGACCGCGGGCGCCTGTGGCTGGCCGAAGCCTACACCTATCCCACCCGAGCCAAAGACGGCGAAGGCAAAGACAAGATCGTCATCCTCGAAGACACCGACCTGGACGGCGACTTTGACAAGCGAACCGTCTTCATCGAAGGCCTGAACCTGGTAAGCGGACTGGAAGTCGGCTTCGGCGGCGTGTGGGTCGGCGCGGCTCCGTATTTGATGTTTATCCCGGACAGGGATGGGGATGACAAACCGGATAAACCAATCGGCGAGTTAAACTTCGATCTATCAAAGGCCGACCTTTCCGCTGCCCGAAATCGTTTCAACGAAGCAGACAGACGCCGAATTGAGGAGGATTTCAATCTGTGGAAGGCTGGGATTCGGCGACCAGGAGAGCCCCAGTTCCCGAAAGACGTCCCTCCCGGAGCCATCGTCCTCCTCGACGGATTCGGCTGGCACGACACGCATGAGGTTCTGAACTCATTCATCTGGGGCCCCGACGGTTGGCTTTACGGATGCCACGGCATCTTCACGCATTCCAAAGTCGGCAAGCCCGGCACGGCAGACGACAAGCGGACCAAACTCAACGCGGGCGTTTGGCGGTACCATCCGCAGCGACACGAGTTCGAAGTGTTCGCGGAAGGAACCAGCAACCCGTGGGGCGTGGACTTCAACGAGAAGGGCGACGCGTTCATCACGGCGTGCGTCATTCCGCATCTGTATCACGTCATCCCTGGAGCCCGCTATCAGCGGCAGGCGGGTCAGCACTTCAACCCGCACACCTACGACGACATCAAAACCATCGCCGACCACCTGCACTACACGGGCAACATCAAAGACCACGCGTGGTGGGGTCACGAACCCGACGTGCCAAAAGGAACCGACGACGCCGGCGGCGGACACGCTCACTGCGGAGCCATGATTTACCTCGGCGACAACTGGCCGAAGGAGTACCGCGGCAAGCTGTTCTTCAACAACATCCACGGCAACCGCATTAACACAGACATTCTGGAACCGAAGGGCAGCGGCTACGTCGGTCGTCACGGCAAGGATTTTCTGAAAGCCAACGACCGCTGGTTCCGCGGCATCAACATGAAGTACGCCCCGGACGGAACCGTGTACCTGATCGACTGGTACGACAAGAACGCATGCCACCGCACCAACCCGGAAATCTGGGACCGCACCAACGGGCGGATCTATCGGATTGTGTACGGGGACAAGAAGCCGGAACGCGTGAACCTTGGCGCGATGAGCAGCAGTGATTTGATTAAATTGCACACTCATGAGAATGAGTGGCTTGTTCGAACCGCTCGACGGCTGCTCCAAGAGCGGGGCCTTTCAACGAACGAGTTCGCTCTCGTGCAACGAATGATGAACGCGTGCGTTCGTGAAACACCGGCCGGAGGCGACCCCCAAGCCGAGAAAGAGTGGGACGCCCTGGCTCGCACTGTGGTAATTGCCGGTGCGGCGCACCAATTAGGCTGGACCCCGCCAAAGTCTAAGCACAGGTTTGGTCGTTGGATCAGCACCGCGTGGCGCATTCACAACATGAAACCGGACAAGGGATCAGTGAAAGCATTTGCGATGTTCGCAAATCGGTGGTTGGATGAATTGGGACCGACAGACAAGGCGGCGGAAACTGAGCGTGCGAGAAAGCGGCTCGCTGTTGCCGCAGCACTCCAGAACGTGTCCCCAGCTGAGCGATGGGATGTTGCCTTCAAGCTTCTAGACCACGCCGAGGATGCCACCGACCACAACCTCCCCCTCATGTATTGGTACGCCATTGAACCACTCGTCCCAGCCGACACGGCTCGCGCGATGAAGCTGGCCGAACAATCAAAGATCCCACTCATCACCCGCTACATCTACCGGCGAGCCGCATCGGAAGACAAACTCATCAACCACGTCGTCGATGTTCTCGCGAAGACCAACAACAACGCGCGGCGTGAACTGGTTCTCGACGAAATGTCGCGCGCGTTCGAAGGTCGAGTCAACATCCCGATGCCGCCCGCGTGGAAGCCCGCGTACGACGCACTCGCGAAGAGCGACAAGGCCGCCGTCCGCGACAAAGCCGACCGCATCGCCATTCTGCTCGGCGACGCCCGCATCTTCCCGCGTATGCGAGCCCGACTGGTTGATGAGAATGAACCGATCGAGAAGCGCCGCGAAGCCTTAGACATTCTTGTCCGCGGTCGCGACGCCGGAGCCGCCGATTCGTGGCTGACCGTGCTGAACGAACCACAACTCCGCGGCCCCGCCATCCGAGCACTCGCCGCCATCGACGATGCTCGAACCGCTCCCGCTCTCATCGGCCAATACGGCTCGATGCCCGAACCAGAACGCCGCGACGCCGTCAGCACACTGGTCGCCCGCAAAGGTTCGGCCCTCGCACTGCTGGACGCCATCGAAGCGAAGAAGATCCCGAGTACCGATTTACACGCGTATCACATCCGCGAACTCGATCGGTTCAAAGACGACAAGTTGAACGCCCGCATCAAATCCGTCTGGGGCGACATCCGCGAATCATCGGCCGACAAGAAGAAACAAATCCTCGACACGAAAGCCATGCTGCTGCTCAAGAACACGACAGCCCCCGACCTTGGCAACGGCCGCCGCCTGTTCGACAAGACCTGCGCGTCGTGCCACATGCTGTTTGGCAGCGGCGGCAAAGTCGGCCCGGACATCACCGGTTCCAACCGAGCCAACCTGGACTACATCCTCGAAAACGTCATCGACCCCAGCGCCGTCATGGGCCGCGACTATCGCATGAGCACCTTCCTACTCGACGACGGCCGCAGCGTGAGCGGCCTGGTTCAAAAAGAAACCGACAGCGCACTCACGGTTCGAACCATCAACGACACAATCGTCGTCGCCAAAGACGACATAGACGACCAAACGCAATCCGAACTGTCACTCATGCCCGAACGCCTGCTGGATTCGCTCAAAGAAAACGAAGTCCGCGACCTGATCGCCTACCTCGCCAGCCCGGCTCAAGTCGCATCAAAAGGCCCTCGATCCCCCATCGACGCGAAAACCAACCGAGTTCCCGGCGCGATCGAGGGCGAGACAATGCGTATCGTCAAAGTCACCCGCGGCCGAGCCACCGGTCAACCGATGGCTCAGTTCAAAGGCGACCGCTGGAGCAACAACGACCACATGTGGTGGATTAACGGCGAACTCGGCGACACACTCACACTGGAATTTCCCGTCAAAGAAACGGGAACCTACGACATGGAAATCGTCATGACGAGAGCCGTCGATTACGGCATGTTCCAACTGCTGTTAGACGGCAAAGAGATCGGTTCACCGGTCGATCTCTACGACAAAGAAGTCATCACCACCGGCGTCCTAACCATCCCCGTCGGCCAAGTAGAATCCGGCACCCACGAGTTGACTGCCAAAATCATCGGCGCGAACCCCAAAGCCATCAAACGCTACATGTTCGGCCTCGACTACATCCGACTTAAGCAGATCGCAAAGTGAGCCGCAGGCCGTAAGGCCTCGGGTGGGATCGCGGGATCAAAACATGAAACAGCAAAAACTCCCGACCTGCGGCTCACCAACTGTGACTACCGACGCGCGGGCGATCGACTGAAAACCGGTCCGACTACCGGAAGCTGACTAAGAACCGGTATTCCATCAACCGGTTCTCTAGCGGCAGCCTTCTCTTCCTTCTTCTTGATCCGCTTGCGGATCGCTTCGGTAATATCACGAGGCTGATCATCAATGAAAATGACGGGCCGGTTCATCAGTTGAATGACTTCCTGGGGCGTCAGCTTTTCGTGTCCTTCTTGAATAGGCTGCGTCGACGCTCGCCCAACAACCCGGATTCCATTCTCGCGGGCATACCGTCCAATTTCGGACTGAATGTCGCGAAACACCTCAAGGTAAATTCGCGACTCTTCTTCCATCAATGACTTCTGCATGGCCAGTCGATGCTCGCCAAGGCTCACCGCCGGATTTCCTGCCGCCTCGACCCGCACTTTGTTCGTAGCCAACCGGGCCATATTAATTTTGGACATCAGTTCTTTGCGCAGCCGTTGGAATCGGGGGTGTTCCTTGAACAACCTATTGATGTCGACGACGGCTTCATCGTCTGAAGGGGCATTCAAACGACCGACCACGTCCGGTTGCTTTGGGTGATCCATCGATGTCAGGGGCACCTTCGCCAACTCTCCGTTGGAGACTTTTAGATTCTTCGAACCCACAACGGTCGTCGTCGCGTTTTGTTGCTCTGTCTTCTTTGAACCCACAACGACGGCCTCCTTCGTCGGTTCCGATTCTTGCTTTTGCTGGCCAGCCTGGACCAAGCGAACAGAATTTACGCCTGTCAGTAGCGCGACAATGGATGTCGCAATCAATGCTTTCGTTTTCATGAGTCGGGTATCCTTTCCTATCGGGTTGAGAACTCGCTGAATCCGTTCAACGAGTGGACGGCCATTCGCGGCCGATACGGGTGATGGTGTTTTCGAAGTCGTCCGGCCAAGTTCCAGCAATGCACGCGCGTAGTCGCTCATTTCGTCAGGCATTGCCGCGTGTGTTGCATCGTCACACGCCCATTCAGCGCAGTCTTCGAATCGACGTACTGCCAGCCATGCGAATGGGTTGAACCAGTGTGGTAAAGCCAGTAACCGAACCACGACTGACTTCCACATATCGCCTCGCTGAATATGAGCGACTTCGTGACACATGACCGTCGCTCGTTGAGACTTAGTCAGTTGCCGCCAGTGTGCACTTGGAACCAGAAGTCGGTAGCCGCTGGGAAGCCAACAGACCAATGGGCCCGCGTTGGTTGTGGCGAAGATTGGCGTCTCCGTCCTAAGCTGCGTTTCGCCGCAGACTTCTGCCCAATCACGTTGCCATTCCTCTGGGGTATCTGTGTATTCGACAGCTTGAAGGAACCGGACGTAGGCGATCAGCTGACAGCAAAATGCCAGAAACGCTCCGCCAATCCAGACCCAAACGGCAAGCTGCATCCAGCCAGCCGTGGAGGTAGCCCCACTCGTAGGCGCGGTAGCTGCGGGGCCGACTATTTGGTCAGAGCCAGCGAGGATTGTCTGTAAGTCCGATTCCAAGTCGGCCTGCGGCAACTGCAGTTCTTCAAGAGCATCCTGAGCATCGCCGGGCAGCCATTGAGTTGGCAGTTCAAACCGAACCAGAATAAGCCCCTGAAGTAAAACTGCACACCACACGGCTCGCTGTAAACGGGGATACCGTTTGCCCGTGCAGAATAGCCGAGCCAACAATGACGTTAGAGCCAGAAATACACTGGCCCGGAGAAGAAGTGGCATGAACCCCGCGAGATGATCGATCATGAGTCAGCCTCCGTGCGACGTTTCTCAGCATCTTTGATCAGGTCACGAATCTCAGAAATGTCTTCATCCGTAAGTTCGTGTTCTTTGACAAGTTGAGCGATCAATGGAACCACTCGGCCACCGGTCACACGACGGACCAAGACGTTCAAATCGTCGCGACTGACGTCATCGCGTTTCACCTTGGCTTTGTATTTCGCCGGACGCTTTCGCGATTTGGTCACAAGCTTCTTAGCAACCAGTCGATCCAACCGCGTTTGGACTGTCGTGTAGCCTTGCTCCCGACCAAGCCCTTGCTGAGCTTCCGAGATCGTGACGGCTCCCTCTCTCCAAAGCACCTCCAACATCTCCAACTCTCCAGCCAACAACCGGACAGGTTCTCGCTTTGCCATTGCCGCCCTCCTATGACGCGCGTCGTAATTAAGCGAACGAAACTTTACGACGCGCGTCATAAACCGTCAAGGCGGGTTCTTGAGTTCCAAAACGGTGGGAACTTCAGGCGAAGCAGTGGCGGCACAAAAAGCAGGCCCGGCCTTTCGTGTGTCTTCGTACCTCTTGTGGCAATCCAAAGGCGACCCTTGTGGATTTGTCATTCGTAAGTGATCAGTTCTCAATTCTCATTGGTACGACCGATCACAAAGCTCTGCCCTCAACCCGCCCATGCGGCGAAGCAATCCTCAACACCATCCCAACGCCGCTGCCGCACCCCGATGCAACTGGAAGTTGCTGTTAGCGGGCGCGGATTGTTTTGATTGCGTTTTGGGCTTCGCGGGCGACGATGCGGCTGCGGTCTGAGCGGGCGATTTCTTCGAGTGGTTCGATGCTCTTTGCTGTTCCGATCTGAGAGAGGATTTTGATCATGCTCTTCAGAGTGAAATGGTCGGATGTTTGTTTCAGTTCGTCGAGAACCGATTGCTCCATTCTCTCACCAGCCGCGATGATGAGTGGTTCGACGGTCCGTCGAGAACCAGAGTCTTTCAATTCCGCCACGATCATGGGGAATGATTCGACG
>JBGCDN010000821.1:0-9015 GCA_045105495.1 Planctomycetaceae bacterium | reverse complement strand
TTCGGCATGAACCACTTGCATGCCCACGACGACAGGAATCTTGAATGTTCAAGTACAGTGCCCTCGCGCATGACTTCTACATCAATGTGAACCTTAATACGGAGATGAAGCTTCCGAATAGCCGCGATACGGTTTTGAACTTCTTTGAGCGTGTTCAGAAGACGTATCCGTCGATGCGGAATTTCTACACCCGTGAAAACGGCGACTTCGTTCTGGAAGAAGACAAAGATCAGGGTCACCAGCGATGGCTATCGCTGGAACCTCGACGCGTTTGCAGTGGCTACGTAAACCCAAGCGAAGCTGACCTCGCGATGGCTCAGCACGATCTCGTACTTCAGCTGGTACCGTACATGCTGAGCGTCAGCCCGCTGGACTGCGAAGCACTCGACTTCATGCTGGGCTTTGACTTCAGTTACCGAGGAAATCACGATCAGCTAATTGCTGAAACGCTGGGGACAAGTTCCTGCCTTGAAGGAATGATGGACATCCCAGGATCGAAGGTCCTGAACTTTGAACCATCGATGACGATCAGTCTCGACGAAGGCTGTCGGCTACAAGCTCGCCTGCTGATCGAAACGCGGACCAACGCCTATCAGGTTCGACGCGGCGAATACCCTGAAGAACAAATCAGCGTGTACTTCACCGTGCGGCAATACGGCAGTCTGGAACACGATCGATCGTACGAAGCGACCCTCGTTGAACTGCGTGAGCATTCCGACGCTTTGATGGATGAATACGTTATCGAACAAGTCCTGCGTCCGCTCTCGCAAGCAATTGCAGCTCAGTAATTACTCGTCCTAATGCCATCGCCGCTTCACGCGGGGAATCGGCGATGGTGAGAACGAGGCCACGTGTTCCATGACAGCTCAGTTCAGCCAGTTCACCGAGACACTGGAAGTGGAAGCCGCGTTCCTTGTTCTCGCTCGCGCGAAGGAGCTCAAGGCGCAGGGCAAGGATGTTGTTGAACTGGAGATTGGCGACAGTCCGTTCGACACCACGCCTGCCGCAATCGCTGCTGGTATCGCCGCGATCCAAGATGGGCAAACTCGGTACTGCCCCTCACCGGGGCTTCCCGATGTACGACAGTCGATGGCCGATGCGGTGCGTTCCGAATTCGGCATACCGGCTCAAGGCGAGAACATCGTTGTTGGCCCTGGTGCGAAGATCTTCGAACAGCTGTTCTGCGAAGCGTTCCTCAACCCGGGCGATGGTGTTCTGGTTTTTAGTCCGCACTTCCCAACTTATACGGCCAATATCCAAAGGCGGCAGGCTCGTCCGGTTCTCACCCCGCTCTGTGAATCCCAACAGTTCCGTCCAGATATTGATGCAGTGGAGGCGTTCCTGAACGACGATCCGTCACCCCGAGCAATCTTCTTAAACACACCCCACAACCCGACGGGTGGCGTGGCGACGAAGGAAGATCTCCGAGACCTTGCCGATCTCGTTCGAGGAAAAGACATCGCCGTCTTTTGTGACGAGCCATATTGCCACATGGTTTGGCAGGGACGACACCATTCGCTTCTGGCTGAACCAGACATGCTGGAGCAGTGCGTTGCAACATACACGTTTAGCAAGAGCTACAGCATGAGCGGCTGGCGACTTGGATTCTGTGTCTCGTCTGCACGCGTGAGTCACATGATCGGCCAGCTTGTGAACACAACATTGTCGTGCACGCCACCAATGATTCAGCGAGCCGGACAAGCGGCGCTGCATTACGACAGCGATTCACGCGATGACGCGATGCAACACTTCAAACGCAAAGTGGAACTGTTGTCCCACGGGCTAGAGCAAATTCCGGGTATCAGCGTGCTGGATCCACTGGCGACGTTCTACGTTTTCGCGAACGTAAAAACTGTTTGCGAACGTTTAAGAGTCACCAGCCACGGACTCGCAACATGGTTTCTTGAGGATGCCGATCCGGACTTTGGAATCGCTTGCCTTGGAGGCGAGTGCTTCGGGCCGGCTGGAAGTGGCTTCCTTCGCTTCAGCTGTGCAGAAGCGGATGAACGGCTAACACAGGCGGTCGACTTCTTGAAACGCCAACTTGCGAATGTCAAAACGCTGGACGACTTCCTACAGAAGCGGCCAGAATTCAGAGCGTAGTTCGCCGACTTCGCTCTGAAGAATAGACTTCGCCTACGATCGCGAGCCACCGCCGTCTTCGTGCGTCAGGCGAACATGAATAATCTCATCGCGTCGCGCGGTGAGGGCGTCCAGGACAGCCGGATCGAAGTGCTTGTTCCGTTGGCGCTCCATGATTTCAAAACAGTCATCGAAGTCGAAGGCTTCCTTGTATGGACGCTTCGAGCTGAGTGCATCGAAGACATCTGCAACGGCAGTAATTCGCCCTTCGATTGGGATCTGTTCGCGGCTCAACCCACATGGGTATCCACCACCATCCCAGTGTTCATGGTGTGTCGACGCAATCATGGCTGCCATTTGAATCAGGCGATTTGGGTTCAGCCCAGGCCCGGACCGAGCAACAGACGTGATGACAGGATCGGGCTGAATGATCTTCATTCCGACGCGACAGTGCCGCCGCATTTCACGAATTTCTTCCTCCGTCAGCTTGCCAGGCTTCAGAAGTATCGCGTCCGGAATCGCGATCTTGCCAAGGTCATGCAGTTGAGCCGCAAGTTCAATGTCTTCAACTTCAGCAGGTGAAAAACCAAGTTCATCCGCAATCAAGCCTGCGTACATGCCAACGCGAAGTACGTGATAACCCGTTTGCGTGTCGCGGTACTCCCCTGCTCTGGCCAAACAGCGAACAATGTCACGACGAGACTCAATGAGCTCCGATGTCCTCAGCCTGACCTGGTCTTCCAGATACTCCGCATGATCACGCAACTGATCCTGCTGGAGCTTGTACATGATTGAGTTGCGAACCCGAGGCAGAAGGTCGTTCGAATCGACTGGCTTGTTCAGGAAGTCCGTCGCACCGATATCGAGCGCGTTCTTCTTGACGCTTGCGTCGGCAGTGGCAGTCAGGATCAGGACCGGGATTCGAGCAAGCGAAGGGTCTGACTTCAGCACCTTCAGAATCTCAATTCCGTCGACCTGTGGCATCACTACATCAAGAATAACAAGATCGGGTCGAGCGTCTCTGATGGTTGTGACGGCAGTCGTTGAATCACTAGTGGTCCGGACATCGGAATAGCCTTCGTCGGACAGGAATTTGCGCAGAACCATGAAGTTGAACGGTTCGTCATCGACGATCACAATCCGAGAAGCTCGAATACGGCTGTCGTCAATTGCAGCTTCGACTGGCTGAGCGGGTTTCTTCTTGCCGCCGTGTGTGCGTTTATTAGCCAGCAGTTCTTTGCGTTCCAACTCCCGCAACGCTGTTAAGTCAGGATGTACTGCCTCTGCTGGTGGCTTCCGAATTCCAATCGGCGCGGGTTCAGAGGCGCCAGATGCGAGATCAAGATCCGACTCCATTAAGCGGTGGATGACGCTCACGACCTCAAGCGACCCGACCGGTTGCCTGAGAAATGCGTCCGCACCGATTTCCTGCGAGGGGTCTTGAGACTCGGGTTCCTGACTCGCGGTTACAACCAGGAATGCTGCATCCTGAAGAATCGGGTCTGACTTCAGTTGTGTCAGAAGTTCGACACCCCCACCGGCAGAACCGAACGGATCCAGAACAATCAGATCAGCGTCATGCTTACGGATTTCCTGCAGCGTGGTGTCCGTACTCGGGATAGTCACAACCCGTCCGAATCCTTCTTCCGAAAGAACCTTTCGCAAGGCGAGGAACTCTGTTGAGAGGTTGTCGACGATCGCGATACGAGACGCCAGGACCGCGAGCCTTAGCCCCGGCGCTGCGTCCGCTGAGCTCGCAGTGGATGGATTCTGAGTTTGAGTCGGCGACGACATGGCTGGACCGCGGTAAGAAGTTGGGCGTCCTCCAAGAAAGTATCGGCGGAACCTGCCGCAGGCTTAGAGGAATCGAATCTGACTCGGGCAAACGTAAGCACCTGACTACATCGAAAAATCAAACTCAATCCGAACAATCGTTCGTCCTAACCTCGTCTGACGAACTTGCCGTAGAAACGCCTGCGAGTTCTCCTCTTCCGCTCTCCTATGACACCGAAACCGGCTCCATCCCGGGCGTGGAAATACGATTCATGATCGATTCCACTTCTGTCAGTGCACTGGCAACTCGGCCAACGTCACCTTCTCTCGCCGACATTTCCAAAGTCCGTGCCGGTTCCGTCATCGGATGGAAACCCATGGTCCCAGCAGAACCTTTCAGCCAGTGTGCCTTCTTAGCGAGTTCTACCCAGTCCTGAGCCTCCGCTGTTTCACGAATTGATTCCATTTCGACATAAAGCTTCTCAACAAACCCAATGACAATCTCACGGAATTCAGGGTCGTCAGTTGGCAAAGACGAAACGATTGGTGTCGCATCAACCACTGAAATTTCTTCAGGCATTGGCTCTTCAGGGATACTGAGTAGCTCATCATCAGACATCGTTGGCGCGATCTGTGACTCAACAGTTTCGGTATGCAATACCGGCGGAACCGGTTCGGGCTCAAACACTGGCGGTTCACTGACTGAACTCGCTTCGACGTGGCTTTCTTCCTCGACCTCGCTCGCTTCCACATCGACCGGCAAAGACACGTTGCCATCACCTTCGACGAGTTCCGGTTCGACTCCCAGGGCCCGTCCGATTGCAGCCATTAGCTTGTCGAGTTCAATTGGTTTCGTGAGGAAGTCATCACAACCTGCGTCGTAGCAACGTTGTGCATCTTCGACCATGGCGGCAGCGGTGAGTGCAACAATCGGTTTCTCGTAACCACGCTGTCTCAACGCGCGGGTTGCGGACCAACCGTCCATGATTGGCATCTGCATGTCCATCAGAATTAGGTCGAACGATTCGGCCGTCGCTGCAGCCACAGCATCTGCACCGTTTTCGACTTCCGTAACAGTCATACCCGCCCGAGTCAGCAGCAATGAAGCCAACTGTCGGTTTGCCTCGCCGTCGTCCGCAAGCAAAATTTTCGCAGGAGGCAACTTGTACGAGTACGTCGCCGTTTGCTGTGTACTGACTGCAAGACGCGGTCGAGCTTCATCAATAGTCAACAGTTGAACGTTGCGAATATCGCCGGGATCAATGGTGACAGTAAACGTCGTACCCTGATGATAGACGCTTGTCGCAGAGAGCTCACCACCCAATGCCGTCGCCAGTTGCTTACTAATCGCAAGGCCCAGACCAGTTCCACCAAACCGTCGAGTCACGGTATTGTCGGCCTGAACGAACGGGCTAAAGATCTGCTGAACCCGATCCGCGCGGATTCCGATTCCGGTGTCAGTCACGTCGAAGGCCAGCAGTTGTTGACCGCCATCTTCAACCATCCGAGCAGTGATGGTAACACCACCCTTCTCGGTGAACTTAACCGCATTGCTCATCAGGTTCATCAAAATCTGACGCAACCGAGTTGGATCGGTATCGACTGATTCCGGGACAGGCCCATCTGTCATGACCTTGAGTTCAAGTCCCAGTTCGTCTGCCTTGAACTGCATAACATTCGCGACATCCAACATCATCGCATGCGGTGATGTTTCGCGTAGTTCGATCTCCAGCTTGCCAGATTCAATCTTAGACAAGTCAAGAATATCGTTAATCAGACCAATCAGGTGATGACCGCTGGAATGGATCGTGTCCAGGTACTCGCGTTGCTTGGCCTCGTCGGCTTCAATACCTCGCCGAAGCACGTCGGTGAATCCAATAATCGCGTTCATTGGAGTCCGAATTTCGTGACTCATGTTTGCAAGGAAAAGACTCTTTGCCTCCGTCGCCGCGAGTGCTTCTCGTTTTTTCTCTTCAAGCTGTGTTACATCTTCGAGCGTGATCAAGACGCCGCGAAGTTGGTCTTCATGACCAAAGACTGGCGAGCAGTTGACCACAAACGTGTGGATCACGTCGTTGACTCTCAGGCGCAACATGACGTTTGAATGAACTTCAGACGACTCCAGTGTTTCTTCCCACGGAAAAGTCTCCGGCCGCGCTGATGACTCTGGCAGCATCCAGTCAAGTTCAGCAATTGGAGTACCAATGGATTCCTGCATCGAGTGACCGGTTAGAGTTTCGAATGCCGAGTTTGTCAGCATGATCCGCTTCGTTTCGTCAACGACAAGCAAACTTTCAGCCAGTGTGTCCAGAGCGCTACGGACTCGCGAAGGCACTGCCTGCGATGGGTCGAGCTGCTCGAGTGTTTTTCCGAGATAGAAGAAGAACAGTAGGAAGGCGGCAGAACTTATGAAAGCTGCCAATCGCACGATCGGGTGTTGCAGCCAACCAAGAACTCCAACTGGTTGCAGCCCGGCGAATCGAATCTCGACGTTGCCCCAGCTTTCATCCGCATCTGCATAAATCGGAACAAACACGTGCGTATCTGTGCTTGTCCCTTCTTCTTTCGGTTCCCACAGTTTGGCATGATCAGAAATGCTGACAACCAACTCTCTGTCGTGACTGGTTCGTAGCCCGGCAGAGAGAATCTGATCATTGCGCTCGACGATCATTTCGAGCATATCCTGAATGGCATCTTTGTTGTCCGTATTCATCAGAATCGAACTGCTGATCGCGATCGAATCACAGAGATAGCCACGGCTTCGAAGCTGCTGACCTGTCGGGTCTGGCAGCAGCTTGAGAAACAACGACGCCAATAGCACCGTTGAAACCAATGATGTCAAACCGAATGCCAGCTTGGTTCGTGCGGAGAAACGAAACATGTCTACTTACCTTCCTGGTTTGCTAAAGAGGAATTAGCGGAAACCAGCTTTTGGTTTCGGTCGATAAGAGTATCGAGAGAGTCGCCGTCTTCGTCGCTGTTCTCAAGGAGGTCAAGAACAGGTAGCGGGTCGATCATTCGCCACGCTGGAATCGACGTCAGCATGCTTGCGACGAGACTTCCACCTCGAAGCAACCAGATGATGTAGCCGACGGAAAAGCCGCCCAGACTCACAGAGGCTGTCCCAAAAACAACCTGATCGAGTCGCGGCTTTTCAAGATCTTCTGTCACGTTATCAAGCGCCTGATCCAGCTGCGTCGTTGTCTTCTTACTCAGAATTCGAGCTTGTTGCTGCACAACACTTTGAGCCACTGCACGCGATTCCGAACTCGCTGACGATTCGTCAGAGCCTTGGCCGGAACCCCCGAGGATATCGCCACGAGAATCGCGACGCTGTGCCTCCTCAGCTGAACGAGTGCCGCCTCGAAGTGGGATCAAACCGGCGACAAGCTCCTGGTCGTCTTCGGAATCACCACTTTCTTGCAGTAACGGATTGAAGATATTCTTCTTCTGTTCCTGGTCTGAGGTCGCTGATGGCGGAGGGGCTTCGGCAGGCGTGCTTGGCTGATCGATAGAGTCGCTCGCGACTGTCGCTTCTGAGTCGACTGAGCTGTCGAGTGGTGAATCAGTCGCACCTGATTCAGTGCTTGAATCGACGGCGTCTTCAACCACAGTCTGTGGCTGGAATCCAACCCCACCAACCGTCAGTTCAATTTCAACCCTGGAAGAGAGGCCAGCTGCATCCCGCACTTCGTAGCTAAAGACGTCTGCCCCACTGAAGTCTTCATTCGGCACGTATGTAAATCGTCCGTCAGCCTCGACAGTCAGCTCGCCATTTTGCGGAAGCCCGACAACAACCGCGGTGAGGCTATTGTCATCGATATCGAATGCGTTCTCTGCCGCCAGCGGATTGAACGTTAAACCGCCGGGAAGCACCACTGTCGAACTCGGCCCAGTTGCGACCGGTGCATCATTGACTGGTGAAATTTCCAGCAAGAGATTTGCAACGGCAGCCTCAGAATCGGACGCTGTCGCAACGATTCTGATTCTCTCTTCTCCGAATGCATTGGCCCTCGGTTGGAACACAAGTTTGGTTCCGACCAATTTCAAACGGCCAAGCTCGGATGTCGAATCAACCTCGAAGGTCAAATCACCAGCGTCATCTTCGAAGACCGAACTAAGGTCCCACGTAACAGCCGGAGTATCTTCTTCGACAGTTCTGTTCAGAGTGTCTGTTACCTGAATAGTTCTGTTTTCGACATCAATTCGAATCGTCTCCCGAATCGACAAACCATCCTGATCCACTGCCGTTATTTCGACGTCAACAAATTGCTCGGTCTCAAAGTCGAGGGCGATCCCCGGTTTCAGTCGTAGACCGGCATCAACAATCTCGAATCGACTGTCATTCACAGAGAATGCATGGCGATCAGCAACGTCTTCATCCGCGACGGCCAGACGCCCAATTCGGCCGCCCTTCACGTTTTCCCGGATTGAGTCGTTCGTAATCGAGATGCCTACGGGAGCCTCATTAATCCCCAGAACAGTCAGCTCGAAGGTTTGATCGATCGACAGCCCGTCTTCATCTGTCGCTGTGACGAGAATCGTGACAGTTGGATCGCTCTCGTAGTCAAACGAGACATCATCTCGCAGCTGGAGCGTCCCTGCGACAACTTCGAACCGCTGATCGTCAACTTCGAACGTGTGTGTGTCTCCGCTGTCAACATCCAGGACTGTGAGGTCCCCAATCACAACACCGATTGCATTCTCCGAAAAGGAATTGCTGCCTAACTCAATCCCAGTAGGTGATTCGTTTTCATCGCCAACTCGAACCGTCAAAGTTTCGATGGTCGAATTCACCCCATCGGAGACCTCAACGGTAACTTCGATTTCAGAACTGACTTCATGATCCAGGCCTGACGAATTGGCCACGATCAGATCACCGGTCGACGAATCAATATCGAACACTCCCAAGCCGCCGGGTTGAATCTCAAAGCGAAGCGGACCGCCGACCGTATCGAGGTCGGTTGCCGTTACTCGGCCGACAACAGTTCCGTCGTTTGCATCTTCAGCGACCAGTAGCGTCCCCGCCGTCAACTGGGGAGCCTCATCGTTGACATCAGTTAGCTGAACGCGAACGACCTGAACGCTTTGCTGGCCGCCCGCGTCTGTCGCAGCAACATCCACAACAAACGTCTGTTGGCCTCGATCGAAATCCATGAG
>JBGCDN010000820.1:0-8737 GCA_045105495.1 Planctomycetaceae bacterium | reverse complement strand
CTGAGGGAAACTCAGAACTCGAATCGGAGTTGTATCCCTTCATCTACAGCTCGGTCGTTTCAGAAGCACTCGGCGACATCGGCGTTTTGACCGACCTGCCAATCAACTTTCCAGAACGAATCGTTGCTCGACTGGGCGCTCGTCAACTTGGAAAAGCAGTCGGTTCTTATCAAACGAAGTCACGATAGTTTTCGGCGACCACGACAGCGGAGTTGAAAAGGGAACGCGGCTCCCGACCCCTTTGATGTGTCTCGTTCGCGAACGCATCTTCGCTACTCCAAGATTGAGCCGGGCGGTAAGTAGCATTGTCAAGGCGATTGGTGCTGAAGCCGAATCGAGCGGCTGCTTATCGCTCAATTCATCTACGCCAAGCCGATGGACTGTGGAGTTGCTAATGCATGGCGCAGGGCAAGACTTCGGGAGTGTTGAAGCTCGCGGGGACTCGTGGCCTCATCCACTACTTTTGAGTTTTCACATTCGCAAACCTCAACGCTTCGTAGAGCTGAGATCCATGATCACCGGGTAGTGGTCAGAGAGTGTGTACGTTGTCACGTTTGAGACGGACCATGTAGACAGCACGTCTTTCGACAGATTGCGGTTCGTCAGGATGTAGTCCAATCGTCGAGAATCTCCGTGCTCGCCTTCTTTTTCGATTCTCGTGGGAAACGTACCTTTGAACTCGGTGCGGAACCGTGCTTCCTGATCGACGAAGCCAGCCTCGGTTAGCAGCCGCAAAGGTGTGTAGTCGAGTTTCCCGTCACGTAAGTTTTTCGATCTACCCTTTGATCGCTCGTCGAGTCGACCGAAGAATGGTTCGAGGTCCGGAAGGGTTTGGTAGTGCTCTGCATCGAGCGGTGAAAACGTATTGAAGTCGCCAGCGATGATGACTCGAGCGTCTTTCGGCAAACCGTTCGCATCTTCAATCAACAGTTTCGCTTCACGGATACGCACTTCCCAGTTGCTGGGATGCAGGTGAACCACGTACACATAGCAGCCTGCCGTTTGGACTCGCATGAGTCCGTGGTGGAAACCGTCGCGGAATTTCCTGACATCTGTGATCGGAGATTGAGACGTAATGCCCGTCGGAAAGCCGCCCTCCTTCAGTAACACTGAGTGCTCGTGGCCCCACTGCTCTGCGTCATCAGCAAGTTGCTTTGCTGTGTACTTGTTGAGTTCCTGAAGTACGACAACATCAGGAGTCTGGTCTTCCATCCATCGAAGCCATCTCTTCTTGCGACCCGGCTGTTTTGTAAACCCGTACCAGACGTTGTATGTAACAAGCCGCGTCGGGAGCTTCGGTAGCGGTTCGCGAACAAACGTTTCACCTTCGAGAACGATTGAGTTCGGTCCTTCGCCCGAGCTTAACTTAACAATCATGCCCTTGGGACCACCCGCCTCGCCGTTGACGGCGATCTTAGAGAAGCGGAACTGATTTCGTTTGTGGAATCCCCATTGCCATGTCAACGTTCGCACCAAGGGCTCCTTCGTCAGCCGAGAAACGAGCGGCCCTTTCAGGAAGAAGACATTTGCCGCCGGCACGAGCGTCATAGTCGCTGGAGCGTTGTGCAACTTCGTCGGTGGCGAAGATATCGCCAGCCTGGCCCCTGACCGTTTTGAGACGTAGCTTCCATGATACGTTCCACCAAACTCATCGATATTGAATTGCATCGGACCAATATTCGCACGGAATGGCCCTGCACCTGCGATGGGAAACCAGATGTTTGGAAGCGACTCGCCATTGCACTTTAGGTCGGTCAACGACAAGCGGCTATCGTTTTCGCTCAGCGACCACCGACCGGAAATCTGCGCAGGCGGAAAGATGTCACTCTTCGTCAACTTCTTTGCCAGTTCACGGTCGTCGCCGGTGTACCCATGCCCTGATTTGCGGGCGCGGCGGAACGTGACTTCAAACTTCGTTCGCCCAAACGCCCATCGCGCGCTGGAGCGAATACTCTTCAGGCTCGCGCCGATAAGCCGACCTGTATCGACAGCTTCTGTGTACCCTACATCCTGTGCGACAATCGCGGTTGGGGACCAACATGTGAGTAACAGCAACAGTACTCTGGTCATGGGATTCGCCCCTCTACAAATTGTGGAAATCGGTATTCAGCTCTTTGGAGGAATATCGATTTCGTTTGACTTCAAATCCTGAGCTTCAGCACAAACGACGAACCCGTCACCTCGCGTATCGATGCTCCAGCACATGTTTCGAACCGTGCTGAGAATGCTTCTTATCCAGTGCACGTAGTTCGAGATGGAGGCGTTTTTCGTCCAGTTTCACGCGGACCCATCCATTCGGGCGAGTCTCGTTGAACACGTAAGAAGTCGGTGGAAGATTCACCAGGTGCAACCCACCACTGGTCTTCTTGAGCTTCCAGTCGTGCGTGTGCCCGAAGACATAGGCATGGGCGTTACTCGCCGAGTGCAGTGCTTCAATGAACTCCGGTGTGTCTTTGAGTCCGGTTACAGTTTCCTTCGAATCTTTGGGCATGTACTGCGTGTTGTGGTGACCGACAATCACAGCCGGCTTGCCACCGTGAGCTTTCAACGCCGCAAGCAGCCACTTGATTTGTGGCTTGCCGAGTTCGCCCGTCACGTGGTCGACGACCCGCAACGAGTCAACCATGAACAGATTTGCCTTTGGCCCCGTGATAATCGTGACGTGCTTGCCTTTCACCGGCGTGTTCTTTGGCCGGTGCCCTGCGAACGCTTTGTAGAAGGGTCCACGATCATCATGGTTTCCCATATTGAAATGAACCGGCAACCCCGCCTCCGTAAACCGAGCGATAGCCTTTGCGAGAGTTTGATAGTCCTGAGACAGCCCCTTCAGATAGGCGCAATCTCCGTTGATGAGAACACCAGTGGGCTTCGGTCGCTCAGCAAGAACCTCGTCGATCACACGGTTCAGATTCTCAAACATCGTCGCGCCGTGAGCCTGAGTAGTCTCGTCCCCTGCGATGTGAGTGTCAGACAGGAACGCCCACTTGTTCGGATCAACAGAATCGTCAGCCCCAACGCTACGTGTCGAATTCAACACAGCAATGCCACCGGAAATCGAACTGAGAAAACCTCGCCGAGACAACGGAAGAACATGCAACGACATTTTTTACTCCGAGAATCCAGTCAGAAGCTCCTTCCATGTTAACAGAAGATTGGAGACGGATCTCTGACCTGTTTAAGTGCCGGAACAAAACGACTCGCATCCAACAATCCATACTCAGAATCCACGGTCGGATTGTTCTCTTTGCCCTGATCCATCGTTACCATCGAGGCCTTGGAAAAATAGAAATTTGAGGCCATCCCCAATGACGATCGTCCGTACTTCTGCCGCGATTTTTCTGACTGTTGCTTTTGTCGCCACAACTGATGCCGCACCGCAACGGCGTTCGGCGCGAAGCAAACTGCCAGGAACCGTCTCCAATGTCAAATGGGACGAAGACGGCAAATCCGTGTACTTCTCCTCTGAAGGCAAGCGATATCAGTTTGATCTGGAGACGAAGAAGAAGTCGGAGTTGACCAAGAAAGAACAAGGGGCCACGGCAGGCCGTGATGGAGGCGGACCGGCTCGTCGAAGGCGATTCGGCGTTGGGCTTGGTGCGGGGAACACCGGCAAGCAACTCGGTCGTCCCACACGTGGTCGTCAACATACAGCCGTTGAATCACCGGACGGAAAGTGGACAGCGAAGTACGAAGACTGGAACGTAGTTGTTGAACGCAAGAGTTCCAACGAGAAGGTTCAGGTCACGACCGACGGCAACAAAGACATTCACTACGGAACCGCGAGCTGGGTCTACGGCGAAGAACTAAACCAGACCACTGCTATGTGGTGGACGCCGGATTCGAAGAAGCTGCTGTTCTACAAATTCGACGACACAGGCGTGAAGCCTTTCTATCTGATCGACGACTGGACAAAGACCGTTACAGAACTCTACCCAGAGTTCTACCCAAAAGCTGGCGACACCAATCCAGCATCGGAACTGATGATCTACGACTTCGAAACGGAGAAGACAACAAAGGTCAAGGCAGGAGGTAGCGGAGACGAGTACCTCTTCAACATCCGCGCTACGCCGGGCGATGATCACATCATTGTGAATTGGACTGATCGACTGCAGCGACATCTTAAGATTTCCTCCATCGATCTCGAAACGGGCGACTTGAACACGATCGTTGAGGAAAAGCAGGACACGTTCCAGAAGAACTCGCCGCCAATGCGGTTCCTGAAAGACAACCAACGCTTCATCTGGCCAACAGAAAAATCAGGCTACACGCATTACGAATTGCGGAACCTCGATGGCGAACTGATCAACACGATCACGAAGGGAGACTTCCAGACGGCCAGCGTTGCATTTGTTGATGAAGACACAGGCTGGATGGGCGTGACAGCGTACAGTTCCGAAGCGAACCCGTACTACATGCAGTATCACCTTGCGAAACTTGATGGTTCTGAGTCCCGCCGCATCACATCCACTGACCTGCATCACTCGAATTTCAACCTGTCACCAGACAAGAAGTGGCTGATTGCTCAATACGAAGACGTCAACACCCCACCGACGACCGCAATCTACAGCACGGCCGACGGCAAGCTGGTCGCGAAGATTGCCGAGTCTGATCAAACAAAGCCAGCGAACCTCGCAGAGTGGTTCACGTTCAAGTCTGATGATGGAAAATTCGACATCTACGCGATTCTGTACAAGCCGAAGTACTTCGATGAGAACCGCCAGTACCCGGTCATCAATGCACTCTATGGCGGCCCGGGTACAACAGAGTTTCGCCAGACCTACGTCTCATCAGAACGGGCGGAATGCCGTCAGGGCTATCTAGTCGCGAAGGTCAACAACCGAGGAACCGGCCGACGCGGCAAAGCGTTCGAAACAGCGACCTACATGAAGCTGGGTGACGTCGATATTCAGGACCACGCCGACGCCATGAAGCTCTTGGCGGCTCGCCCCTACGTCGACGGCAAACGCATCGGCATCGTCGGACACTCCTACGGCGGTTACATGGCTGCCATGGGAGCCTGCAAGTTCCCCGACGTCTACGCGGCCAGCGTCGTCCGCGCGGGTGTGACGCATTGGAAGAACTACGACACCATTTACACCGAACGCTACATGGCCACACCTCAGGTCAATCCGGAAGGTTACGCGAACGGTTCAGTCATGAAGTACGCGAAGAACCTTAAAGCTGCCATGGTCATCATGCATGGCATGCGAGACGACAACGTGCATCCAACCAATGCGTTTCAACTGATCCAGGCACTTGATAAGGCTGGCGTAAAATACGAAAGCCGCTTCTGGCCGCTCGCCGGACACGGCCTCGGCAAAGGTCTGAGAGACACGCAGAGTGAGTTCTTCGATCGGATTCTCAAGCCCGGCACTTAGATTAGGTACCAGTGGCACGTGCGGGTGCAACCAGCTATCAGAAGAGCTACTACATCCGTGCGTCCCATATCGTTGAGTTGCTGATTCCGTCATCTGCGTGACGGGTTCTAAGGCTGAGATGAAGACGGAATTGTCATCGACCGTCTCGGAGCCGGGTACCCTGAAAAATCGTCATCTCCGTTGTCGCGAATTTTTGCGATCGCCTTTTCGTAGTCGTACGGTACACGCCGAAATCGGATTGTCTGTCCGTCAAACGGGACGTAGCAGGCCCGCGAATCGCCGTCTCCTGGTTGCCCGACAGCCCCCTTGCAAATCAGCTTTCGATCCACCGGAACCTCCAGACCACACTCATCCGGAGTGACGAACTCGGACGTCGTCATCACACTTGGGATATGAGTGTGACCGCAGGAGCACAACAGCTCGAACGCGGCCCAAACTTTCTCCATTTTCTGCAAGTTGTAGATATCCTCTGGGCAGAGGTACTCACCAGGCTCTCGTGGCGAACCATGAACGTTCATCGCCCCATCCCACTCAAACGACGGACTTAACGATCGCAGAGATTCTTCTCCCTGTCGCCAGTCCGTAAGCTGATCTCGCAGCCGCATCAGCGATCGGCCCGCGATAACCATTGTCGGCCAGATCTCTTCCATCGGCTCCGGGCGCAACAAGGCGGATTCGTAGCTACCAGCCAGCACGAGATCGAATTCCATCGAACATTCAACACACGCAACCTGATCCGGTCCGTACCCGACCGTGTCCCCAGACAATAGACCGAGTTCACTCCGAACGAGCTAGCATCAGCAAGGACGGCAGTCAGAGCGTCAAGGTTCCCATGGATGTCACTCAAGATAGCTCGCAGCGGTCACTCACAGTTTGAACCAACCATTACGAGCCAGGGGTTCATTCCTGGAAACGGATACGGCATGTCATTCTCCAGTTCATCTAACGGAGACTCCTCCGCAGCAACAGCCCAGGAATGCCAGGTTACATCAAGAAAGAGGACTGGCCCGCAATGCCGTCGGCCCGTGCGAGTGACTACTTCAACGCTAGCGTCTCTGAGGCTTCAGCTTCACATCACCAAGATCCAGCTGCTGCCCGGTCTCGACTGTGATCTTCTCGAACGCCGTACCAAGTGTCCGACGCATCTGCTCCCCGCGTCCCTCCGTCATCACACTTGCACTGTAGGTCCAACCTTGCAGTAGTCCGCCGATGCGGAAGCGACCTTCCTTATCGACGGGAATCTGATTCGGTCCAGAGATTCGGCCTGGGTGATCCGCCCACAGGCCAGCATCGGCAACGCGATTGTAGGCAACGGAGTTATAGAGGAACGCTTCGGTTATCGGTTCACCATCTTCATCAACAAGTCGACCAGAAATGCTTGCGGCAGGCATGAGACGAATGAGTGCTGGCTGCGGTGTCTCCTGCGAGACAAAGGCGCCACCAGCCAGATCTTCCTTTTCGTGATAGACGAAAACCTTTCGCGTGGCCTCGTCGGCCATGTCTGTGATTTCGTACTCCAACGTCTTCTTCAGATCGCGTGGCCAGCCTTCGACCAGCCCATGTACTTCGAACTCCGGATAGAGTTCGTCCTCGTCAGGTGATGCCTCAAAGCCCTGGTTCACCGGTGCGAGCTTCGGCTTCGAACCATCGGCCATCACGACTTTCATGTGAAACGGCTTGCATGATCGCATCGGTATATCAGCTCGCACGGTCTTCGCTCCGGCTTCAGGCTTGAAGTCTCGTACGGCGTTGAAGTTCCACGGAATCATGCTGCCCGTAGCGGTCATGTAGAACCCATTCGTTCTGCTCTTCTTGTTGTAGAACGGTCGCTTGAGCGAATCGGCACCCAGGCCCCGAGTGAACTTGTCGATCCGCTCCCTCGCACCGAGATCAGCTGCATCCCACCGGTAGGTCAGAATCCCGTATGTCGGCATGACCGGGATCCGAAACTCCCCGCGAACGTTGGTATGATACCGACTAGCCCGAGACACTTTGTCAGCACCGGGGTACTGCTTTCGCATACCGTCTCCGCCGAACCAAAAGTACTGGACTGAACCAGTGAAAGGCCCACCGTCGGTCGCATCGTAGATCCGTCCTTTGGCCCAAAGCCCCTTCTTCATACCGATGTCAGCCTTTAAAGATTCGCCCGGCTTTGTCGTGTCGACCTCAGTTCCGGCAGGAACCCACGGGACATCGTTGGTGGTGAAGGCCTCGATTTCGATGTCTTTCTTGATCGGCAGCCCCCTAATCTCGTAGCGACCATCCTTGTCGGTGATCGCCGCGAAATCTTCCGTGCGACGACGGCTGAACCGTCGCACATATGTTGGTCGGACAACCACATCAACAATCGGCTGGCCGGTATCAAGATCTGTGATCCGACCACGGACTGGATTTGAGGGAGCCATCACGAACGAGAAGTCATTCGCGTGAATTGTCGTGTTGCGGAAGATCTGTTGGCGGTCGGCTTTGATGTGCAGTGGTGCCTTCCGAACAACGCTTGCGATGATCTCTGTGGATTCGAATCCATCTGCTTCAACGGCCAACAACAGCAAGAGGTTATCGACTCCCGATAGTTCAAACTCGCCGTTCGCGTTCGTCGTGGCACTCGGTAGGGCGAACCGACGAGGCACGATCTCGATGTGGGCGAATAAATCGCTCAGAAGCTCGTGCCAGTCAGTTTTTCGCTGTGGTGGATTCCGGGGGAAGGGGATTGCGTCCAAAGCGTCAACAGTCGGTGGTCCTGGGATACTGTTATCTCGAGCAACCTGCTGCTGATTGCAAATCGTTATGCGTGCCCCGGCGACAGGCTGTCCGTCGATGTCGACAATTCGCCCACGCAGGGATTCTGTGGCAACAGGCAACTGCACTATGGATTCGCCATCTGCGATTTCACCAACCCACGCTTTGTAGTACTGACCTGTCATCTCAGCGCGCAGCCCTGCCGCATTCTTGAGGGCATAGCTGTGGCCTTTTGCGGTGAAGACGAAGTAGTCACGCACGTCCCAACTGGCAGGATCTGTGTCACGGGTTTTGTAATCTGGCATGCGGAATGAAAACCGCCCTTCTGAACCGGTCGTCGCGACCAGACGTGGCTGCATGGACCGTAGTTCTTCAATTCCTGACCGGAACCAGTAAACCTTCGTGTCTGGTACCGGGGTATTCGGACCCGACCAAACCCGACCCTGAATGATTTGTTCGTCCGTCGCCCAGTCGCCTGTTGTGATCGAAACTTTTGACTTCTCTTGTGCGATCTCCACTCCTGCCGCAGATGACGTTGACTGCTGACCTTCCTGTCCAACGGACGGCATTAGCAACCCCGCAACTGAAGTCCCCACCACCCCACCCAGCAGAATGAGTGC
>JBGCDN010000819.1:0-2527 GCA_045105495.1 Planctomycetaceae bacterium | reverse complement strand
ATGGATTGAAAAAACAAAGTGCCTGTTTGCAGATGAGGCAGATTCCCGGTTTCGCCCGGCTGATTGTCAAATAGCCTGCGAACGGTATTCAGCAATTCCACAGCGCTGAGGCGTTGACAGTCCAAGGGAACGAAGGATGTGGATTTCAATTCGCCTTCATTGTGACTCACGCGCGCGAGGTGTTCGCGGCCGGTACCGGGTTCGCCAACAAGATGAACCGACGCCGTTGACTCGGCAGCTAATCGAATCTGCCGGATAACTCGATGCATCGAATCCGAAGCAGTGACCACCGTAGAGAACCCGTATCTTTCTCGAAGAGACAACCTTAAGGAGGCGAGTTCCGCGTGTAGCTTTTGCGCCGCAGAGACTGTGTTCACCACAGGTGGGTTCCGAATCGGCAGCATGAACGTCAGAACGCGGTCGATCACACCGTCTCGATTTGCCATCGAAAAGTGATGCAACATGCGAGACTCGGCCCCGCCACCCTTTGTCGGCAGGAACGCCGGAGCCTGTAGGCTTTCACCTTCGTACACGGACGGCGGCGGGCAAAGCGATGCCAGAAACCGATCAAGCGGCGCGTCGTCGGGTGGTGAGGCATAGTCGCAAAGCCCACCAACGATTTCGTTGGCGGTCCAGCCGGTCAGCGTTTCGCAACCACGATTGAAGATGGTAACCTGTCGCCGTTTATCGAGCAGGTACATCGGTGTTTGAGCGGCGTTTAGCCACGCTTCAAAACCAGTACTCCGTCGAGGGCGTTTGGCCATGGGCGCTTCAAACCAGTTCTCGACCAAGTTCGAAGATCGCGTTGGTGTCGAGAACCAGATTGTTCGCCGTGAACAATTTTCGAACACACGCCTTGTGGATCTTCATTTTCAAACCGCCAACACCGATGGCTCCGTACGCAATGGAATTGCCAACGTCTGCGGCCGAATCCATAACCCCGACACCTTCAATGCCAACAGGTGGAACGGCATTAACATCAATCAGAACCTTAGCAGCAATCGCATCTCGAACCGATTCGCTAAGAAACTGCACACCAGCCGCACCGGCTGCAAGAACGAGGTCTGATCCCAAACACGCTTCCTTAATGCCAGCTTCATCGCTGGCCCCAACCGGTTCCAGGTTCCCTCCACCGATCGCATCACAAGCCTCCGCCGCGCGATCTTTTGATCGAGAGACGAGCCGAACAGTTGCTCCGAGATTCGAAAGCAATTGAGCTGCACGATGTCCGACGGGGCCGGTGCCCCCAAGGATCGCTGCGGTAGTCGTCCCCGCCTCTAAGTGCTTCAACGCACAGAGTACTGCCGCTGCCGCTGTTGTGTTGGAACCATTCGAATCCATCATCACAGAGACGCTCATCGGTCCGAAAAAGACCGATTGCACTTTCTCTAGCAACGCTTCACCAGCCGCAACATGAGAACCACCAATGAAGAGTGCCGTATTCTTCAAGTCTTTCGGACCACGCGTAAAGATCGCGCCATGGACGAGACCTTCAACCGTTTCCGGCGCGGATTTTCCGTAGCTGAATAGTTCATCAACATCAGAATCAACGGCAACAACGCGATCAAAGCTACTGGGCTGCGCGTCGGTATCGAGTTGGATAAGAATCTTCTTCATGTCACCATCAGACCAAAAAGAAGAGCCCGGTTCCAACAACCGGGCTCTAAATCAGCATCGAATCATAATCAGGTTGCCAGCTTGGCTTGACCGCAACCCGATGCAACGGAACGTTGCCCTACGATTCGGTGTAGAATGGGTGAGCGGCGTCGCCCTTCTTGGCGAGCATCTCATCAACACTAGGCTCGTTATTCATCGCGCGTGCGATTGAGAGCTTGGTGGCTTCGTAGTTGTATTCGTAGATCTTCTTGTCGTCAGCAGCTTCCCAGTGGATGAAGACGCCGCAAACGATGCAGAGCTCTTCGCACTGATCCTTTGGAATGACTCCAGCTTCGACAGAATCAGCGACAGCGTCAGCAACAGCCTTTTGAGCTGGACCGAACATCTGAACTGCCTGACGAGCACCCTTGATCGTGACTTTTGTGATCATCACAGTCGCTGGCTTGACAGCGAGGTTTGGTGTGATGACAGCCAGAAGATTACTGTGGCCCTGCTTTTGGTCTGCGAGTGCATTTGCAAACGCAGTACCGACAGGACCATTCTTGTCACCGATCAGAAGATCGATGTGAGAAACTTCATTACCTTCACCCACAAGGGCTTCGCCAACGAACATAGACATACTGTAGCTCCTAAGAAAACGCGGCAGCATGCCGCTTAATTGAGTGTGTTGAACTCGGAATCGCCGCCATTTCAAAGAAACCCGCCTACAACTTCAAGGAAGCGCTCCGCTTCACCGGTGGCGGTGGGTGCGTTGGGACAGTGTTTTTGGCAGGTTTAGGCCGCTGGGGCGTTGGTGTGAGGCGGCTGGGCGTTGTCCGATTCACAAAAAGTCTTTAGACTATGGGGGCTTAATTGGCGATACGCGACAGTCGCATGCCAGCGTGAGCCCAACAGAAGAACCGCCATGCGG
>JBGCDN010000818.1:0-4851 GCA_045105495.1 Planctomycetaceae bacterium | reverse complement strand
AGCCGAGCAGTCCTTCGATAACCTGACCACCATCAACCACCTTCATCGGTCGCCCCAACGGGCTGATATTTTCGTGGTTCGGGTCAACGTGCATCGACTTGCAGACGGTTTGGAAAAGGTCGTGAACCGTCACCGGATTGTCTTCGACTGAAGAACCATCTCGCGAAGAGGAACCAATCACCTGCCCGCCGCGAACACCGCCTCCCGCCATGGCAATGTTGAAGCAACGCGGGAAATGATCTCGACCGTTTCGAGCATTGATATTGGGTGTCCGGCCAAACTCACCCATCCAGACGACCAACGTCTTGTCCAACATCCCTCTATCTTTCAGGTCGCCAATCAAGGCCGCCATGCCCGGATCAACCTGTCCAATATTCGTGGCGGTTCGTTCGAAATTGTCAGTGTGAGTGTCCCAACTTGGTGATCGTACTTCGACAAAAGTCACACCAGATTCAACCAAGCGACGAGCTAACAGGCAGCCGCGACCAAAATCAGAATCTCCATAGCGCTCGCGGGTGTTTTCTGACTCTGCTGAGATAT
This sequence comes from Planctomycetaceae bacterium, assembly GCA_045105495.1. Lineage (GTDB taxonomy): Bacteria > Planctomycetota > Planctomycetia > Planctomycetales > Planctomycetaceae > CAYNWT01. The sequence continues at coordinate 4,311 of JBGCDN010000818.1, read as the reverse complement.
CAAACGCCTTCAACTTAGGGCTCTTCACCAGGTTCGCAGCCTTGCGGTAGATTCGACGCTGGTTCTCAACAACTTCCTTACCACCCTTCCTTGCGAAGTCACTCTGCAGCCGATCCAGCAGACCCAGCCTGGCGTTGTATCGATCAACTTCGACACCCGGAACCGTATTCGCAGGCGGTGCACCTGCGTTGGAAACGATGAAGGGATCGTAGTCGACGCCCAGGAACCCACCACCAGGTGAGTTTCCAACAGAAACGAAGCTCGGCAGTTCGCTGTTCGAATCGCCAAGCTGCTGTACGACGCATGATGCAAGGCTGGGATGCTTCACACTACCCGACGGAACGTATCCCGTATGCATTTGGTAGCTGGCACGCGGGTGGCTTCCTTCTTTGTTGGTCATCGACCGGATCAAAGCAATGTCGTTCATCATTGCCGCGGTCTTGTCCCAACCTTCAGCAATTCGGATTCCGCGGGTCGCCGTACGAATCGCAGTCGTTGGACCACCACTCTTCGTTCCCGGCTTCGGATCGAACGTCTCAAATTGGCTCGGGCCACCATTCATCCAAAGCAAAATCATCGCCCGATTCTCGCGCCGCAGCTCATCGGCCTGCAAACACATCAAATCCTGAAACGATAGCGTCCCGGCGGCCACGGCTCCGGCGGAAATACTCCGCAACAGACTACGCCGTGAGAGACCTCGCTTTGTGAACTGAACATGTTCTGTTTGGTGGATCGTCATGACTGCCCTCGACTGCTGCTGGTACAAATCCTGGTTCGAAACGAAGCCATCGTTATCGACGAGAAACAAACTCCGCCGAATTCAACAGGCTCCACATCACATCTTCGAACCCAGCGCCACGAGAATCGGCGTTGCCAATGTGTTCGATACAAATTCCAACTTCGTTTTCACCTGGCTCCCGCCCAAGAACCAACAGGTACAGTGCGGTCAGAGCTTTCTCATCAGACCGATGTTGCCGCAGGATCTGGGCGAGCTTTGTGAAACCCTCTGCCTGCGTTGCTGTTCGCAGCAGTGACGAATTCATCATGAACAACGCTTGTGGAATGCTGCCCTTCAGATCTTCCTGCGGTGTAGACGGATCGAATCCGAACAGCGAGTTCATTTGGTTCCGGGGACTTCTGCGACCGTAGCCTCGCGAAGACATCATCATGCTGCCACCAGATCGCCTTCGACCTGCTCTCCCCTGCCCACCACCCAACACCGAGGTCAGGGCATCATAGACTTGATCGCCCCGAAGCCGCATCGGGCTGGTTGCAGCAAATGCATCACCATCAACTCGGTCGTCTTCTGTTCGCAGTTGTCGCTGGTAGGCTCGCGTGTTCGTGATGGTTCTAAGTAACCACTTGATGTCGTATCCGCTTTGCGAGAACTCGCCAGCCAGAACCTCCATCGCCTCCTCATGCTGAGCCGACCGCGCCGGGCCCATGTCGTCGATCGGTGTGTAGAACCCTTCGCCAAGAAGTTGAGCCCACATGCGATTGACGAACGCACGAGAAAACCACGGATTGCTTTTCGATGTCATCAGACTTGCGAGTTCGTCTCGCCGATCAGCATCGTTCAAACCACGCCTTGACTTGCTTCCGGTCGCGAAGAACGCAGGCTGAATGAGCGTTCCTTTCGATGCCGGATCGCTAAGATCTGGCATGTAGTGTTCTGTGTTGCCTCTGCCCGGATTGTCATTGGTTGGCCGCTCTGCGGTGGCAAACTCCTTGATACTGAGTTTTCCATCCGAGTTCTTATCGGCGTAACTCAACAGCCGATCAAAGTTCTTGGTAAGCCGTTCCCCACCTCGAGGCATCCGGCCAAGTTCCGCCTTCGTCAGCAATCCATCTCGGTTCCGGTCCAGTCGCTTGAGAAGAAACTCAGAAGGCTTTCGACGTTGTGAACGCTCACGATCGAACGACTCGACGTACCAATCGGCCACTTGCTTTCCATCGGTTCTTTCACGACGCAGATTGATTCGCGGAAAGTATGCGGTGAGCTCGTGGAACTGTTCTCGCTTCCAATCGTCCCAGGGATGGTCGTGGCAGTTGGCACACTGAATTTGAATCCCAAGGAAGATCCGCGACGCCTCGGCGGCAATTTCTTCCGGCTGCCCTTCATGGGCGAAGATCATCCCGGTCGCACCGTTGGACTGAACGTGCCCTGAAGCAGTGAGCAATTCTGTAACGATGCTGTCCCAAGACGTGTTCTCGCTGAACTGCTCGTTCATCCATTTTTCAAAAGTCGGTCGCGAAATTGGAGCCCGCATGTTGGTGGCTCGACGATAGATGACGTCTCGCCAGTATGCTGTCCAGTTGCGAGCGTAGCTATCACTTTGCAAAAGCTTGTCAATCAGATCCGAACGTTTCGTTTCTCTGGGCGATAGCTTGAACAGCGTGATCTGCGCCGGAGTTGGCACGGTACCAGTCAAGTCGAGAGACACACGTCGCAGGAAGTCGATATCGTCGACAAGTGGGCTTTGCTGAACATCAGCCGCTTTCGCGTCGCGTTCGAGTATCGCGTCAACGCGTCCTGCGACGGTTCGAGCTTCAGAACCAGAGCCTGCGGACACCGGCGAATCGGTCCAAACAAGGAGGCCGAACGCCATGGTCGCGACTGTCAGAGCAGTTTTCGTTCGCAAAGACACATCCGCCTCCAGAGTGAATTCTTAGGTAAGCCCAGCTGACACGGCACACCAATCGGGACATCACAAGACCGCTTCCGCGTTCCGCGCAGGGGTATCCACTGGGTTTTATCCAGTTTTAACGCATCCGGTTCCGCTCCAAATATGCAGAAACTCGATCCGCTGGATAAAATCAAGCGATGGGATGCAACAACGCGCGGCCCGTTGGGCACGCGGTAAAACGGCTGATCAACAAGCCATCGAACAATTCCGGCTGCCCCTAAAACGGGCTTCCGGGGTCGTAACTCTCGAGGTCATCTTCGGTGACGAACTCGTGACCTTCCTGCTTCAGAACCCGAAGCGCTTCATCAACATCTTCGACATAAAGCGCGACGGCGGCTCGACCATTTCGCTGATAGCTAAGCGGATAGGTGTAATGAATGCTGACTTCGGCCTTCATGAGGGCAGCACAAACGGCAACATGAGGCTGGTCGGTATTCGGCAAAAGGACGCCAATGACTTCCTTTTCGAACACAGCAAGATTGGCAAACGAAAGCAGTTCGAGCCCTCGTTCGTAGCTACTCAGCACCAATCGTGCGACAGCACAATCGACGGAATCGAGTACCGTGAGCGCAACAATACGCAGATCATCGCGTTCCACCGCTCGCAGCAGATCGCCTAGTGCGCCAACGCGATTTTCGAGGAATACGTTGAATTGCCTGAGGACTGGCCAGTCGTGGCCGCGTGCCGTCTGTGAATCGACGGGATCGCCGCCTTCAAAACCCATTGACATTCAGATGTCGCCTTCACATGGTTCCGGATGTGCGGCAAGTATAGCAAAGACCTCAGGATACACACCGCCGGTTTCCGTCACATTTGGAAGTCCAGAATGGCCCTCAAAACCTGCCTCTTCGACCTTGGAAATGTCCTTCTGTTCTTTTCGCACGATCTCATGTGCCGACAAGTCGGGGAAGTAATGGGCCGCACCGAGGCCGAAGTCAAAGCGGCGCTGCTCGAAACGGACATGCAGATTCGGTTCGAAACGGGTCAGGCTACGGCGGCTGAAATCCATGCTCACTTCGACAAACTCTTCGGATCAAACACCGCCCTGCCCGAATTTGAACACGCGATCTCCGCCATCTTCGAACTGAATGAACCGATGATCCCGCTGCTCGACGAATTGAAATCGGCCGGCATCCGACTGGTGCTGCTCTCAAACACCTGCAGCTCGCACTTCGAATATGCGAAGCGAACCTACGACTTCCTCGACAAATTCGACGACTTCACACTCTCCTACGCCGCCGGTGCGATGAAGCCATCGCCTCGGATCTACGAAGACGCAATCTCGCGGATTCAATGCGAACCGCAAGAGTGCTTCTACACTGACGACATCGCCGAGTACGTCTATGCCGCACAGGATTTTGGCCTGAACGCAGCCGTATTCAAGAACGCCGAAGCGACGCGCGAAGAGCTAATCAATCTCGGAGCCCCGCTGGACCGCCACGCCTAAGCGGCCATCGCTCCCGGCTCACGACTACACCTGGGTCGCACTGTTGCTTCGCCCTGCGCGAGAGAACGCCCAGCTGGCCTCATGGCCTCGATGAGCGCCATCCCAACGCACCAACCGGCACCCAATGCGACGGAACGTTGCGATTCCGTGAAAGATTGAGCGACCTCGAACGTGTAT
>JBGCDN010000817.1:0-2757 GCA_045105495.1 Planctomycetaceae bacterium | reverse complement strand
GGATGAATTCAATCGCTGCAGCTACTTTTCCGGCTGATCGATAACGATTCGGAATAAGACGGTGTTGTCTTTCTTAAGATCGTCGCTCCAGATCAATCTTGAACTGGTATCCCAGGCAACGCGATCGTAGCCGTCTTTCGGCCTGACCTCTCTTTCTGAGAATTCTTTTGCCGGCTGCCAGTCATCGATCGAAAAGTCTCTGGTTTTCCAACCTATCGGCGCTTCCGCCGATTCGAACGCGCACGGCCCTTCACCGGCAACGGGAGAATCGAGTTCAGCACACTGCTCATCCGTCGGCCCGTGGTGCAGAACCATGCACCGCCAATCGGAATTGGTTGCGGCAAGGAGATGCCCGGTCGTCGCGTCTTTGAACTGAGCGATGAACCCGCCATCACCAAGCTGTTGCCGTTTAGTCCCGATGTATTCAAGACCGGATTCGTCCTGCTTGAAGTCCTTGACAACGAAATTGAGCACAATTGGGTAATCCGCCTTGAATGAAAAGCTCTCCGCGTTGAATGATCGTTCTGTCGTGATGCTGACGGAGTCCTCGACAAGTAACTCTTCCCCCAGATAGAGAGCAAACCAGTTGTCTGCCCAAACATCACCATGAATCGTGACGGTTCCATTTGTAGCGACGACGCTGCGTGGTTGAGGGCCCTTGCCACAGCCTGCTGCAAGCGTCATCACGGTAACAATGGGGGTAAGTAAAAAAACGAATCTATTCATTAGAGACAGGATTCCGTACCAGTTAGTCAAGTTAATGAGAGGAAGCGAAGGTGGCCCATGTCGCCAGTCATAATTTTCCGACGACTGGTGGTTAGCGATTTCGCCAACCGAAATAGGCGATAACACAGGCGAGTACAATACATGAGGCGATCAACGCGACCGAGGGACCAGGACCGTTCAGGCTGTTACGCTGGCCAGGAGCTCGCCTTTCGTATGTTTCACTCCACGTTTTTCCGCTCGGTTCATGATAAGTGAACTCATAGGCACTGTCGCCCGCCGGCACGTAGCTGACCGTGCCGGTTTGAGTCCGCAAACGATAGGTGAGAACCGATCGCGTCTTGGTCATCTTAAACTCTGTGATGATGGCTCCACTCAATGGCTGTAGTGGTGGACGGATCGGCGAATCTCGTGGTTGGGGTTCGATCTGGCCTCCCTGCACCGTCACGACTCCGCGCATGCCGCCATTGATGTAGGGAAATGTCTTCGTTGCGTGATAGTGATAGTTTCCTTCCTCGTCGAACTGCCCATTGAATTCGTCCAGTTCTCCGACGGCAGAGCCATCCGCTTCTGTCAGGCCGTAGATCGGGAACCCGTCGAGAGCAAAAGCGATCGGCTGACCTTTGCCCACGATGTCCTCTAAATGGACCGGGGCAATGTGATAGTGATAATCATCGCCCCGACCACAGTGCCCACCCCATTGATCCAATTCACCAGCCAGAAACGCGTCATCGCCACGGTTGTTGAGAGCGTTAAAGATAGGCACTCCGTTAACGGCGAGGGCGATCGCCCCTCGAAACAGACTGACCTTTGCCGGGATCGGTTTGTCAGCGAGTCTCGGCTTGAGAGGAATTTGCCATGCGTTGTTCCCAGTGTATGGCTGTGGCAAAGGAACCTGCTGTTGCCACGACCGAATCCCCACCATCATGTTGTGATCAGGGAGTCCATTCGATTCTACGAATAGCGTTTCGGCATTCGAATGCACCTTTACATTCCTGAAGTGTTCAAAGTGCCGAGCAATGTCGGATTCGTCACTCGCATCTTCTTGAACATGGCCCGTCAGAATGTATGCCCGCTGTGTGTCGTCGACCTCAACGTCCGTCTGGAATTCTGCGTGCGACACTCCGCCATGATGGGATCGGTCATCTGCGTGCCGATGCCAATCATGTGCAGACGCAGAAAACGGTATCAACGCTACAAGAACGGCCGTCGCCAACAACCAGGATTTGAAATTCATGTCGTTGGTTCCAAAGTGCTGCGCCCACTGTCTTACCTGAGAATGACAGGTCTATTCAGTGAATCACAGATGACATTCGAGCGCCGAACAAGCCACGGCTCGCAACTTCTGCTCTGTTGCCTTTAATCCTACCACTCCCAACCTTAACCGGAGATGAATCCTCGACCGAAGCAGCAACTTTGGTGCGTGCCGCTGATTACCTTCTTTGATGTTGTGAGCCAGACGTGTCGTGGTCGGAAACGCGGATATTCTTGTCCCTAATGCGGACCGTCCCACTCGGAGTAGTGAGGTCGCCTTCTGCGCAAGATCCTATCTCCTGCGTCTCCCGGTAGACAGAACGTCCCTTCGGCGTCTGCCGACTTGTGAAAACACCTGATCCAATGCGACCTGATCAGTGAGATTTGTTGGTGTCTCCGCTTCGGACGCTGCGTCCCTTCGCTGGCGAAACAGATTTGGCAGGCTGCTTCTTTGCGGCCGAATGCCTAATCGATGTGACGGCACGTGTCGGTGTGGTGGCCGCTGCCCTTCGACTATCACACGGTCTCGCCCTCGACCGCCATCGATGTCTGTCATTGTGTCACGGCTCACTTTCGCTCGAATAAAGTCGTGGCCATGACCACCGCGGATTTGTGCCGAGGTCGTCCCACGAGCATCGACGAAAATCACATCTGATCCTCGGCCGCCGTTGACCTCGACTGTTTCCGCATCTCGTCCGTTCACACGAATCGAGTCTCTGCCGCCGTTTCCGTCAACGACAATCGACGAAGCTCCCGGTGCGGCGACTTTGATTCGATCGT
>JBGCDN010000816.1:0-2689 GCA_045105495.1 Planctomycetaceae bacterium | reverse complement strand
AAGCGAAAGCCCATCGGTGAGTCGCCCGGAATCAGATTCACTCGATCCGAACGCGTCAGCCATGGACCGCTGATCCAGCAAGGCTCCGCCGCCTGGCGGTTGTACATCAATGGCAAAATGAAACCGGAAGGATTATCGAGCCCCTGTTCGAGCACGCGAGCGAGCCGCTTTCGGTCGATCGAATCGCGATACTTTTCCTTGTTCAAATCGGCATTCGCTGGCAAACGCTGCTCTTGCCAGATGTGGTAGATCGCGTCTTCAAACGCGTCCGTAACGCAGTTTTCGCCAACGTTCAGCCGACTCGCGATCGATGCGATCAATCGTTTCGCATCGTCCACCGAATGGCCGTGGTCTTCACCTTCGACAGCCAGCAAACGCTCCTCATTCCAGAGCGGCAAACCATCTTTGCGAACGTAGCAAGTCTTCGCCCATCGAGGAATCGGCTCGCCAGGATACCACTTGCCCTGTCCGTAGTGCAGCAACGGATTGGCACCGAATCGCTTTTTCATGCGACTCATCAAATCGTTCGCGAGGCGATTCTTTTCTTCGCCAATGGCTTCGGTTTGCCACTGCGGATCGTCCATGTTGTCGATCGAAACAAAGGTCGGCTCGCCGCCCATCGTCAAACGAACATCGGACTCGGCCAGCTTTTTGTCGACCGCGTAACCAAGAGCATCGATCTCGGCCCACTGCTCGACAGTGTACGGTTTCGTGACTCGCGGATCTTCGTGAATCCGCTGGATGCTCATGTCGAATTCAAACTCTGTTTCGCATTCGTCGATCGCACCGGTGATCGGCGCCGCGCCAGAGAACTTTGGTGTTGAAGCCAACGGCATGTGACCTTCGCCCGTCAACAATCCGCTGGTCGGGTCGAGCCCAACCCAGCCGGCGCCTGGCAGGAAGACTTCCGTCCACGCGTGCAAATCGGTGAAGTCAACTTCGGTACCGGACGGTCCGTCAAGCGACTTAACGTCGGGCTTGAGCTGAATCAGATATCCGGAAGTGAATCGAGCTGCCAGTCCGCAGTGACGCAGGATCTGAACCAGCAACCAGGCGGAATCGCGACACGATCCGCTTTTTTTCTCCAGCGTTTCTTCGCAGCTTTGAACACCGGGCTCCATTCGGACGAGGTACTCGATGTGCTGCTGAAGTTTCTGATTGACGTCGACCAGAAAGTCAATCGTCCGCTCGTGAGCGTGGTTGATCGTTTGAAGATACTGTGCCAGGTATTCGCCAGCTGGCTCTTTTACGAGGTACGGTTTCAGCTCTTCAAGCGTTTCAGCCGAGTACTCAAACGGATGCGATTCGGCTGCTGCTTCAACGAAAAAGTCAAACGGGTTGATTACCGACATGTTGGCGACGAGGTCAACATCGATCGTCAGGTGCGAAACTTTCTCTTCAAAGACAATCCGCGCCAGAAAGTTCCCGTGCGGATCCTGCTGCCAATTGATGAAATGATTCTCAGGCGTGACGCGCAGCGAGTAACTTTCGATTGGCGTTCGGCAGTGCGGAGCTGGCCGCAGACGGATCACTTGCGGGCCAACCTCAATCTCGCGATCGTACTGGTAGCTGGTGTGATGATGGAGTGCGACCTTGATACTCATGATGATACTTATTCGGTGTCGTTAAGACTGTTGCTGAACCATGTCGCCAGCAACCTGACGCTGACCAGCAAAGCGCTGATGTTGATTCAAAGTGTTGAAGAAGTCTGCGTAAATCGTGTTGCCGAGCGAATTTAGTACGCCTTGAAGCTGATCGATAAAAGTGTGCATACCCAGATCAACGATCTCTTCGATCGTGACGCTGTGCAGGCGACTCACCAACTGGGCCACCAAAACTTCCGACGGAAGATCATCTCGCGGCGTGTCCTTGGCTCGCATACTCGCCAGATTGCTCTCAACGAGATCGACCGAATATCGAATCGATCGAGGGAAAAGCGGATCCAAAATCAGAAATTCAGCAACCTTGTTCGGTAAAATCCTCCCATGCGTTCTGCGATACATGTCCAACGCCTCCGCGGACTTCAGCAGACTCGACCAGCGAACGATATCGATCGAAGTTCCAATGTCTTCGACTTTCGGCAGCAACAAGAAATACTGCACGTCCACGATCCGCGATGTCTTGTCAGCCCGTTCGATGTAGCGGCCGATCTGCGAGAAGCTCCACGCTTCATCGCGGAGCATCGAGGCAATCGAAATCCCGTTCAAAAGCTGGCTGGCCATCCGCACCGATTCGCAGAAATCGTAAGGCTGATCGTAGGCTTTGCCAGATTCGGAAGCTTTCTCGACCAACATTTTGAATCGGTTCAACTGCTCCCAAATCGCAGAAGGCAAAACTTCGCGAACCGTTCGAGCACATTCTCGAGCCTTGGCAATGCAGGACAGAATCGAATTCGGATTCTCAGCATCGAACAGCAGGAACTTCAACGCATTCTCACGAGACGCATTGTCGTAGCGCTTGCGAAAGTCTTGATGGTCGCCGGTCGTGTTGATCAGCGGCCACCACTGTTCGGCAAGCGACGACGATTCTCCCAGCGTCAAGTTGTAATTTACGTCAACGAAACGAGCCACGTTCTCGGCTCGCTCGACATAGCGACTCATCCAGTAAACGGATTCGGCAACGCGACTAAGCATGTGAGTCCTCCGTCTGTTCTGAAGTTGGTTTCGCTGTGAAGTTTGGTTTCAGTTCT
>JBGCDN010000815.1:0-4685 GCA_045105495.1 Planctomycetaceae bacterium | reverse complement strand
GATCGGAACCGAGCTGCCTGGAACCGACTCGCTGACAACAGAAGTCGATTCGCAAAAGTCGCCACCGATGCCGAAGTCCGGCATCCACTGCAAACCCTCGATTCGCGCGGCTGGTTGCCAACATCCGTCGCAGGCATGGACGTACTTTGTCTTGCCTCGGGCGGCGGATGGCAGTCCATCCTCTACGCATCTGCTGGCGCGAATGTGACGGTTGTTGACCTCAGCCCGTCGATGCTGGCCTTGGACCGACGTGAGGCCGACCGCCGTGGGTTATCTGTTCAAATTGTGGAAGCGTCGATGGATGACCTATCTGCCTTCGATCAATCAGCATTCGATATCGTCCATCAGCCAGTAAGCACCTGCTACGTGCCAGCAATCGAAACAGTCTATCGCGAGATCGCACGAGTACTACGTGATGGCGGACTCTACATCAGCCAACACAAGCAGCCGGCCAGTTTGCAGATCACGCATCGAAACAATCGAGACCGATTTGTGATTGGCGTGGAATACTACCGCGAAGGCCCCCTACCCCAAACGGACGACACAAGTTATCGAGAACCCGGAGCAACCGAATACCTCCATCGAACCGAGCAAATCGTCGGAGGCCTTTGCCGCGCCGGATTCGTCATCGAGGATCTCTCAGAACCCTACCGCGCTGATCCGAAGGCCGCCGTCACCGAATTCGGCTACCGAGGCCGATTCACTCCGCCCTACATCCGAATGAAGGCGCGGCGTCGAGCGAGAAGCGATTCACCGACGAACAAGCCGGCACTCTGGACACCGTAAGTGCGCTGCTGGGAACCGTCCGCCTGACCGATTAGGTATGCGTCACGACGAAGTAGAACACCAAAAGAATCGCCATCCACACGATTCCTAAGACGTGCCAAAACCACGTACACACGGTGACACCAAAATAGTATTCGTGATCGTAACGATCCTGAAAACTGCGTAGCGTCACGAACACCAGAAACATCATGGCGACGGTGAAGTGCAACGCGTGAAGCACTGCAAAGACGAACGCAAAACCCTGAGCCCCCGTCTCTGTATGCTCAGCCGGCGCTGCTCCTTTCAGGATGTACCACAGGCCGTAGCTTTGCGATCCAACAAACAGTGTTCCTGCGATCAGCGCCAGAACCAATGATTGCCGGAACGGCTTCTGCCTCTCAATTCGCACATGCATCACCGCACGATGCATGAAGCCGCTGCCGACGAGCAGAAGCACAGAGCTGTACAGAAACACGGACGGCAGGTTCAATTGACTGGACTGTTCCGACGGCCCACCAAGCAGCGCTACGAGTGCGCGAGCGAGCACGATCGACACTGCGACAACCGCCGCGTAAGTCCCGAACAGTCGAAGGGCAAATTGGCTCTGGCCGGAAGCGGGTGAGTAAGACATATCGCCAACCAACAGGTACTTCACGAAACCGGCCGCCGCTTCAGCGACCGACTGCGGATTATTGTACGACCGCACTCGGTTGTCCCGCCTTGCCTGAAACTTCGTTCCTTGCCGCGGAAACGGAATCGGCATTCTCTGCCAGTCACAGGCCCGGAAGCCCGGTATTTTCCCGGCCATCCGTGGTCAGGTTTGCACTCAGGACAGAAATTGCCGCAGCCATCCCCAGATTGCGCGAATGCGACTGTTCGGGTTACAACGATTGCGCCGATGTCGTTGATGTTGGCAGGAAGGTCGCGCATCGACCAGACGATCCGGGGGGATTACCTGCCATCTCAAGCGGGGGAACGGCTACGTCAAGAACGATAGCCGAAGGTTCTGGTCGAAGAGGCGGATTCGGTATGCACACGGGGCGATATACAAGCATCGTTGTCGGAGCTGTTGCGTGCATGTTCCTGGCTGCAACCAATGCACAGGCTCAGCAAGGTCAGGCACAGCAGGCTCCAAAATCTGCGGACGAACTGGCGGAACGTCTGGGCGTGAAGACGTTGACTAAGGGCTCTTCCAGCTGGAACGAGAAACGTAAAGCCCTGAAGGAACTACCGCTCAACCGTCTCAACCAGCAGCAGCGAGCTCGGGCAGATCTGGTTCTCAAATCCGTCAGCCAGTTTCGACGCTTGCCCACAATTCAGACTCCCATCGAACCCGCCGTGTTTCAGTACTTCCTGAACCATCCGGACGTCGCCGTCAGCCTCTGGCGAGTGATGGGTATCTCCGAGTTCAAACTTTGGCAGACGAGCGACTTTACTTATCAGGCAGATGCCGGCGACGGTTCCAAGGGGTCCGCCGAATACCTTTACAGAGACAACCAGCAGTGCATCCTCGCTTGCGACGGACTGTACCAAAACCCAATGCTAAAGAACCCAATCCAAGCCCGGGCGTTGGTGCATTTGCGATACCAGTTTCAGCCGGGTACCGAGGGACAGTTGCCGATTGTGACTCAGCAGGTCAACGCGTACATCTCATTCCCATCGACTGCGGTAAAGACCGTTGCGAAAGTCATCTCACCGGTCACAAACAAGATCATGGATCGAAACTGCGTTGAGATCACAGTGTTCCTGAAAGTCATGTCTGACTCGATGGAAACAAGGCCGCAGTGGATCCGAAGTATGGCCGCGAAGATGGATGGTGTGATGCCAATCCGTCGGACAGAACTTGCCGACCTGGCTGCTTCTGTGAACACAGGTGCGAAGGCTCGATCGATTCAGGGCCAGCTTGGTAGAGCTCGATTGGACGGAGCAGACCCGCGAACGCAACTACTTCCGATCACAAGTCCATCAGGCAATGTGATTCGACGAGCAAGCCGCCAACGGACGCTTCCACGCCGATAAAGCCGTTAGAGCACGATCATTCTTGATCGGTGTTTCCACCAGGTTGACGTTGCCGCGTGGGACAACAGTCACTTGCCGACTACAACCTTTGGTTCAAAATCAACTGAGGGCTAGCTTGTGGTCAATCTCAATCGTATCTACACCCGTTCCGGCGATGCCGGCGAAACGTCGCTCGGTGATGGAACTCGTGTTGCTAAGAACAGCGAACGCGTTCGAGCAATGGGTTCCGTAGACGAACTCAACAGTGCCATTGGCCTGGCCCTGCTGCAGACGCTGCCCGATGCGATTGCAGCGATGCTCTCGCAGGTTCAAAACGAGCTGTTTGACCTAGGCGCCGACTTAAGTTGCCCGTTCGATCCCAACGACGAAGCGCTACGAATGACTGCGACGCAGGTCGAGCGTTTAGAAACGTGGATCGACCAGGTGAACGAACCGCTTGCCGACCTCACAAGCTTCATCCTTCCGGGTGGAACACCAGCTGCCGCCGCTGTTCATGTTGCTCGCACGATATGTCGCCGGGCAGAATTGGACGTCCTCGGCATTGATGCAGAATTGAACCCGGCCATGGTTCAATACATCAATCGCCTGTCCGACCTACTATTCGTCGTTGCCCGCGCGTGCAACGAGAATGGCAAGGCCGATGTCCTTTGGATTCCAGGCAAAGACCGCAACGCAACTTCATAAGCGGGAAAGACACCCTCCCCGTGGGAGAGTCGAGCTCTCAGGCCCGGAGAGGGCCCGAGCGCAATTTCGCCTATTGCCTGTTGGCTCGCTCCATCTTGGGGCCAAATCCTGCCCTCCCCGTCGCTTAGGCTCCGACCCTCCCACGATTGGGAGGGTGTCTGATCGGGTGTTCGCTTGGCCTACAGTGCTCGAAGCGAATGACTACCGTCACTCCCAACTGAAGCGCGATGCCTCCTTGCGGAGGGGCGTCTATTTCTGCATCCTGCTGGCATCACTGAATCTCGGAGCTGCTGATGCGACAATTGCGATTGCTGGCCTGTGGCGTTGTCTGCATGACACATGGCGTTTTGCTGGCTCAACAACTACCCGGCACTGCACCGCTGGAAAACACCGGTGACCTTGCCTCATTCATGGTCAGCGGCATCGACAACTTCCTCATTGGCGAACTGGACGCTTCCGTTGGTCGGCGAGCACAATTCTGGAACCGAGATCTCACAACACCCGGCGCGTATTCGAAGTCGATAGAACCACTTCGAGTTGAGCTCTGTCAGATGATCGGTGTCCGCGGCGAACTTGTCCCATTTCAATCGCCATCGGTCATCGTGACAGTAGACGGGCTGGCGGATCTCAATGAACCAGGAGCCAGGGTTTCTCGGCAGCAAATCCGTTGGCCAGTGGTCGATTCGCTTTGGGGTGAAGGCGTTTTGCTGACACCTGTTGAAGGTCATTCCGCCAACGCGGTTCTCATTCCTGACGCTGATCAAACACCCGAAATATTCGCGAGCAAAGCTGCGGCACTGGTTGCTGCCGGGTGCCGTGTGCTGGTTCTTCGCACCGTCTCTCGCACCTCCAGCAAACGCAACGGCCGGGCAAACTTGACAAACCGTGAGTACCTGCATCGACCCGCATTCGTTCTCGGGCGAACACTAATCGGCTACGAAACGCATATGGCACTTGCCGCCGTCAACTGGTTCGCAACAGCCGAGCCTAATAAGCCAGTGGGCTGCCTTGGGCATGGTGAAGGTGGACTTGCCGCGTTGCTGGCCGGAGCGATCGACACAAGGATCTCCACAACGTGCATCAGCGGTTTCTTCAGCCAACGGGAACAAAGCTGGCAGGAACCGCTCGACCGCAACCTCTTTGGGCTCCTTAAGAAGTTCGGCGGCGCAGAGTTGGCGACGATGGTTGCGCCGCGCACGTTCATCGTAGCAACAAAC
>JBGCDN010000814.1:0-3022 GCA_045105495.1 Planctomycetaceae bacterium | reverse complement strand
TTCGATCGTGGCTCAAAACCATCGTCCGCACCCGCACCATGGACCATTTCCGCGCGAAGAAGCGACAGGTTCCCGGCATGGGAGGAACCGACGCGCTGGGACAAATGGCGGCGGTCGCTGATCCGCTGTCCGACGAAGACGATGCTGAATCAGAAGACGCCATCGTGGTTCAGCGAGCGATGGAACTCATCCGACCAGAGTTCGACCCGAAGAACTGGTCCGCCTTTGAAGAAGTCGCCCTGAAAGGCGCGAGTGCAGTGGAGGTCGCGAAGCGGCTTGGCGTGCAGCCTCAGGCGATTCGTCAGGCCAACTACCGTATTCGACGACGGCTCAGGCTAATCCTCGAAGATCTCGTCGAAGACACCAGTAGCTCGTAGCGCCGTTCTGGCACAGCCCCAGCCAACCGGCAGGAACCGCCTAAAGACGACCGTGCTTCCTTTCGAATGGCCACGCAGCCGTAGATTCAACCGAGCCACCGGTCGTTCTCACCGCCGCAAGATCTAGACTCCTCGAACGCAAAGGAGCGACGTGTGCGAGCCGCCATCTGTCTGACCATCATGACCCTCTCATCAACTGCCCTCGCGCAAGATGTTGGTGCGTTTGCTCCCGGGGCATGGAACGAGTCTACAACCGACGTTGGTACTCGCAGTGTTCTCGGCGAAGAACCGATACGTCGGTTTAAGAAACAGGCCATCCAAAGTGTTGCCTTGTCTGGCGGCTGGCTGGTTGGAACCGATAACGATCTGAACAGTCAGTTCTTCGAAACGTCGATCGGGCTGGGCGTTCCACTCGGCAGTCTCGACAACATTCTTGGCGTGACGCCGTCCTTCCGAGTCGATCGAATCGACGCTGCTGACGGCATTGATATTCCATCCGAGCTTTACGAAGTGGGCGTCCAGTTCTTCTACCGTAAGGCGATCAACGATCGTTGGAGCTTTATGGGCATCGTACGTCCTGCGATCCGTAGCGACTTCACCACGGACGATCAGGCCTTTCGTATTTTTGGCCTGGGACTGCTGACCAAAGACTGCATTCCCGACTACCTGTCCGTTTCCTTTGGTGCCGTTTTTCTGGATCGAGCTGACCTGCCGCTGTTACCAGCAATTGGCCTGACATGGACTCCCAGAACCGACATGCGATTGGACCTTCGGTTCCCGGAATCTCGGTTGTCGCATCGCCTGCAGAAGAATGGAAGCCAGAGCGAAACTTGGGCGTACCTTTCCGGCGGACTCGGTGGGAACACGTGGGCAGTGACTCGCGAATCCGGCGAGACAGACGAACTATCACTCCGCGACATACGCCTGACGATCGGACTGGAGAGAATTTTGGATGGCGGCGGCGGTTGGTTTGCCGAAGCGGGTTACGCCTTTAAGCGGCGGCTGGAATACGAAAGCGGCGACGAAATCGAATTCAGCAACGGCGTGCTATTTCAAGCCGGCTGGTCCTACTAACAACCACTCTGATTCAGAGCCAGCCACCCACCAGATACTCTCCCGCCCGCGGGAGAGTCGGGCTATCAGGCCCGGAGAGGGCCGAACCTGGAGTACAAACCAAGCAATTCCGCCATACCCCGCGAGGTCGCTCCCTGCCTCCCGTGCCAGCGAATGGAAAGCCAACCTCCGATTTACATCGAAGCTATGGCGCGGGCTGACTTGGTCCTAACTCTGCAGGTCGGGTCGCTCGTCCTAACCCCTGAATCCAGTACTAAGTGGATCCGGCTTAGGTTCAGGGACGTCTTCCTTTTCCTGTTTCGGAGCCAACGAAGGAAGCGGGTATATTCGGAAACGCTCGCCGCCTGGCAGACGCTTGCTGGCTTCGATCCGATAGTCCAAACCAACAGTATTCAGTAGTGGCCTGAGGTGTCGACGACCAACGCCTTCGTCGTCTGTGGTCACTTTCACGTCTAGCGAGACGCCGGGCTCCACGTCGTAGCCGACGCCAAGCGATTCAACAAAAATCTGAAGAGCTTCGTCGAGCTGTACCCCGTCGAATTTGAACTTGTCGTACACAATCACGCAGATGAGTTCGCCAGTCTCTGGGTTGATCTCGTTGCGATGTTTTAGCTGTATCTTGCTAAGGAACATCTCAAGCACCGATTGCAAATCTGAGTTATCTAAAACTCGCGGCTGGCCATCCAACCCTCCTAAGAAGTCATCCAGTGAATGTGAATCGCGCAGCGGCACGAGCTGTTCACCATTGATTGCGGTTCCCAATCGAAACGTAATGCCCGTTTGGCGACTAACTAATTCAACGAACTGAGAGAGTGTTAGATCTCCAGAAGGCAAGGAAGCGATCTTCCTTTCAAAGAACGGGGCTTTGGCTTCATCGATTCGAGTCTCGATCTGTTTGATCGAATCAGCGACTCGCTTCCATTCGTTCTTGAACCCATTCAGAACTGCGGCATCCTTAACACCTGCTTTCTCTAATTGCTCCTCGGCCTGCCTGAATCGCTCTACGCGAAGTCGCGGTTCAAATAAGAGAGCCTCCAGCTGCATGATCTGCATGCTGGCGAGCTTCGTTACGGTCACAAGCTCCTTCTCTAGTCGACTACGCTCAGCGTCGTCTTTTGCCTTCGCCACTCGTTGCCGCAGGTCGGCGAATTGTTTGTGCAAGGCCGCAATGAGAGCTCCGTTGGCAATGGCAAAACTATTCGTATTGGTTGGAGGCTCAGGCACCTTGTCGGTTCCAGGCATGACACCCGTATCCAATACTGGTCGTTCATCAAACGGATCATCAGGTCGTGGACTGGAAGGAGGGGCAGGCCTCGATAGTGGCTGATCCGAAAGGCCCGAGCTAGCGTCCCGAGGCTGAAAGTCAGGCTCGGAGGAACCACGAGGGCGCGTTGGCACTGATGCCTTCGGGGACGTGCTTTGAAATTGCCTGGGCTTCGAACGACTGTTAAAGCTGTCGGACGGTTGCTCAAAATCACCAAACCCAGATGAGCGCTGACCGGTTGGGAGCGGAGGCATCTGTTTGGAACCTGGTGAACGCGTTGGGGCTAAATTGTTGAAGGGCTGCGATG
>JBGCDN010000813.1:0-5257 GCA_045105495.1 Planctomycetaceae bacterium | reverse complement strand
CTACCACTCGGGAGTTTGGCGGCACGGGGCTCGGTTTGGCAATTTCATCACGACTGGTCGGCCTCATGGGTGGCGCGATTCGCCTGACCAGTGCAGTCGGTGAAGGAAGCGACTTCGGCTTCGAACTTGAATTCACGCTCTCCAGTGAAAATGAAGTGAAGGAACAAAGACAACTGTCCGCGTTCCCCATGACAACGCTCAGGCCGCTTAACATTTTGTTGGCCGAGGACAGTCCCACCAACCAAACGCTCGCTGTTGCCATCCTCAACAAGTCGGGCCACGAAGCGTCTGTGGCAGACAACGGGCGCGAAGCACTCAACATGTTGAAACAGCAAGATTTCGATGTCGTCCTCATGGATGTACAAATGCCAGAAATGGACGGCATCGAAGCCTCGAAAGCCGTTCGCCGTTTTGAAGAGAAAGAAGGACGCGAACGAACCCCCATCATCGCACTGACCGCCCATGTCATGCAGGAGGATCGTCGCCGATGTGCTGATGCGGGCATGGACGGTTACCTATCGAAACCACTTCGCCCGTCAGAACTGCGTAGCGAGCTGGGCCGTGTTCTCGGCAGTGACGAGGAAGCAGGAGAACCAAACCAGTCGGTTCAGATCAGTTCCGTGACAGAGCCTGAATCTGCATCCGAATCGGATGGCCTGATCAATTGGGAACACGCGAGAAAGTCGACCCTTGATGACCCTGAGTTACTGATGGACATTGTTTCGGCTGTATTAGAAGAGCTTCCGGATCTCGTGACGAAACTTGAATCTGCCTTGGGCGAAAGCGACTACAAGAAGTCGTTTCGAATGGCTCACACGATTAAGGGAGCTTTGCGGACGTTCGATGCGACAGAGCCCATGGCTCAATGCGAAAAACTCGAACGCCTTGCCCGTTCGGAAGATCTTTCCGGGGCTGACGAGCTATTCCGGGACATCAGCAACAATGTGGATAAGGCAATTTCTGAGTTACAACGATTCGCAAACGGCTCGAAAACGAGCTAAATTAAAGCGTTACCACTTTTCTCTGTTGGAATCAGCAGTATGGCCACCGTTCTTGTCGTTGACGACTTGCTGGCAGACCGACGTCTCGTTGGCGGCCTGCTGGAACGCAGTTCCGGAACGAAGGTCATTTACGCTGAAAACGGAGCCCAGGCTCTGGAGCAGATCGATCTTCACGCGCCGGACATGGTTATCACAGACCTTGTGATGCCAGACATGGACGGCATTGAGCTCGTTACGAGAATCCGCGACGACTATCCGCTTATTCCAACAATCCTGGTGACGGGCGAAGGCAGCGAAGAGACCGCCGTTGAAGCACTTAGGCAAGGTGCTGCCAGCTATGTCCCCAAGAAGATTCTCGCGAACGAACTGGTCGACATCTGCGAACGCGTTCTCGCCGCTTCCACGGAGACTCGTGGTCACACACGGCTGATGAATCGACTAACGGAATACCACTTCACACTCGAAAACGATCTGCCATTGTTGTCCTCGGCGGTCAGCCATATTCGAGCGTCGGTTCGTAGCAAGTTCATGTTCACAGACAACGACTGCATTCGAATCGGAACGGCGATCGACGAAGCGTTGATGAACGCCTACTACCACGGCAACCTCGAAATCAGTTCTGAACTGCGTTTAGACGATCACAATCAGTACCACGACCTGGCACGAAAACGTGTGCAGGAAGACCCGTATCAGGACCGCAAAATCCATGTTGCCGTGTGCTTCCGCGACGACGAAGCGACATTCGAGATCGTGGATGAAGGTCCCGGGTTCGATCCAGAGTCATTGCCCGACCCGACTTCTCCCGAAGCACTAGAACGCCCTTGCGGCCGCGGCCTGTTGCTCATGCGAGCGTTCATGGATGAAGTTCGATTCTCTGAACGCGGCAACGAAGTCTTCATGCGGAAGAAGCGTACGCTCGAAACCGAGTGAGCAAACCGGATGCATCGCTGCTGCGACCAGCATCATAGTGCATGACGAAACCCTGGCCGTTGAACACCTTGGGCCTCGTTGCCTCCGTCCGATCCCAGAAGTACTCGCTGTTACGGGTTAGAACTCCGAATGTTCAACAGCGTGCGGCAGCCCTGCGGCAACCGACGGATAAACCAGTTCGAATCCGTCCAAACCACTAAGCTCTTTGCTACGACATCGCTTATTCAAACCCGACGCGCTGTTCCGTGTCGGAAGCGTTGAATCGAAAACAGGCGCCGGCGCATCGACTATGCGGGCGAGTTCTGAATAGTACTCGTGGCGAGTCGTGGGGTTCCCATCCGCACCAAGTAGATAGTCAGGTGCGATAGCGGATTGCACGACGCACCGAACCAGCTCCGCGGCATCGTCGACATGAATGAGATTCAGATAGGCGTCTGGATTCCCCGCGATCGGCTGTTCGGCCCTCAACGAATCCACGGCTCGAAGCAATCGTTCCGGACCATAAATGCCAGCCAGCCGAACTATTGTGGCAGCGGGGTACACCGACCGAACCGCTTGCTCGGCTTCGAGACAAATCCTTCCACCTTCTGAAACAGGTTCCGTCGCCGACGACTCATCGACCCACTCACCGTCCGCCTGTCCGTAGACAGCGGTGCTGGAAACATAGATGAATTTTTCTGTGGTCTGAATGCGGTTCAACACGTTCCGAAGACCATCGACGTAAACCTGTCGCTTGGAGTAACCAGAGCTTCGGTCCATGCCAACCGCGTAGGTAACGGCATCTACAGGGGGAAACTTCAGGCTATCGGGCTGCATCACATCGCCCACAATGGGAGACACGCCCAAACTCTGTAGCTTTTCAGCATTCGTCACCGACCGCGTTAAAGCGCAAACTTCGTGACCGTCTGCCAGTAGCAACGCAGCAACTCGTTGGCCAAGATAGCCACATCCAATAATCAAACACCGCATGATGATCCCCACTAGGCGGATATTGTAGTCGGCTGCAAGCAAGTCACCACGAACCAACGACCTGTTCCCGGAACCAAACAATGCACGATCCTGATCTGAAAGCGCACCCGGCGCTCATCCGGATTGGGTTTGGAGAAGCGGCCGTGCTGGTGGTCATCGCGATCAATGTCGTCGCGATGTTCATCGGCGGTTTCAAGATCTCGGCAGCCACACGAAACATCGTCGATTGGATCGACTACGTTTGCATGTGGTACTTCGTGGTCGAAGCCGTCGTCAAAATCAGGCTATTTGGATTTGGAGGATACTGGAGCCGTCCGTGGTATCGGTTCGACTTCCTCATTGTCGCGGCGAGCGTTCCACGCCTGTTTATGCCGCCGACTGCTTTAGAAGCCGGAGCCTTCGCGCTGGCTCCGCTGCTTCGTATCGGACGTTTCCTGCGATTCATGCGGCTTATGCGGTTCGTTCCCGACGCACCAAGACTGTGGCGAGGAACCATCCGGGCGATGAAGGCATCGATTGGTGTCTTTGTCGTGTTGTTGGTTCTGAATGTCATTCTCGCGATGGGAGCCAACATCCTGTTTGCTGAGCTCGCTCCGCAATACTTCGGCAACCCACTGACAGCCAGTTACACGCTGTTCAAAGTCTTTACGGTCGAAGGATGGCATGAAATCCCAGACGCCATCGTAGCGGGGAACCCCGGAATCTCGGACAGTCAGCTCACATTGGTCCGTGGCTATTTTGTCGCGTCGGTTTTGATCGGTGGGATTCTTGGGCTGTCTTTGGCCAACGCGATTTTCGTTGACGAGATGACCATGGACAATAACCGTGAGCTTGAAGAACAGGTGGCTGAACTACAGGACCAGATCAAAGATCTTCGAACTGAAGTCCTCGCTGCCATCAACAAGCAAAGCTGACTCAGCCGTGGCCTTAGCTCGCACCCACCGTCTGGCCTTGAATTCCTGGAGTTGGGAACGAATCCGCGGGTCGTAAGGAAACAGCCCAATCAGCTACCAACTTTCTCTGGTTCGGCGGTGATGGGGACGCTATCTTTTGACGACAACAGAGGTTAGGTCTGTTCACGTATCAGGTGGGATCCCGATGACAATCTCGATGCAGGAGTACTTCGCGACACGCAAAGCGGATCGCAAGAAGGAAACGCGATACATCAACGTCATCAACAAAGACTCGTGCACGTCTTGCAATTCATGTGCAACGGTTTGTCCTGTTGATTGCATTTACGAAGTCGTCAGCCCGGTTCCATCCGAGAGCTACCACCAGATCGATACGTCCCGGTGTATTGGTTGCCAAATGTGCTACCGATCGCCCAACGACAGCAGCGAGTTTTACCAGCTGACGATCTGCCCGTGGAACGCGATCGACATGCTTCACAACCCGAACGTGAAGCCTGCTGATTCATCTGTGTTCGAACCATACTATCTGGGTTCCGGTACTGATGTCCCTTGGACGAAACTGGAAGAGTACGGTTACCAGTTCTTCCTCGATGGCGAAGTTTTCGTCCCGATCGAAGACGAAGTCATGCAGGGCTACATGAAGTGGCTGCAGGCCGAAGACTGGATGTATTCCGAAGAAGACAAAGTCGCCATCGTCGCACCAGACGCAGAAAAACAGGAACACTACGTCCACTTCAAAGCCACTGAAGAAGGCCGAGCACTTCTTGACTGCATCTTCGACGAATACCAACGGATCTTCATGGACTAGCATTTTCCGGTTGGCATCAACCGGTGGGCTGAAAGTTGGAAGTACTTTCAGCCAGACGTTGACGGACGGTCGAAGGCGTCCATAATCACTTGAATATTGAGCACCAGAGCGCTGCCTCCAAATGTGGTGGGGCCAGCTTAACCGGGTCAGGCCTTAACTGGAGCAGCCCTACGGTATTGGTTTCCAGGTGCAGGCGGAGGTAGCGCTCTGAGGCTCAATCGCGACACGATGTAGATGTCGCCATCTTCCCGGGCAGTTCGCGAGGCGGAGCATCGCATGAAACGGTTCCCATTCGGCCTTCTTTCGCTTTCCCTTTGTGGCCTTTGCATCTTCGGCTGTGTAGATGCTCCAACGTCGGAGTCATCCTCGGCGGACAGCGAATCAGCGCCAGCTGAATCAGATGATCATGCTGATTCGAACCACGGCGATCACGACCATGCCAACCACGATCACGCTGTAGACGAAGACCCAAAGATCATGGCTAAAGATTCTTACAACCAGCTGACCGCCGAAGAACGCAAGATTATCATCAACAAGGGGACTGAATACCCCGGTACTGGTGAGCTGTATAAGAACAAAGAGACAGGGACTTACGTTTGCCGTCAGTGCAATGCCGCTCTTTACGGGTCTGAGCACAA
>JBGCDN010000812.1:0-5948 GCA_045105495.1 Planctomycetaceae bacterium | reverse complement strand
AAGCTTCTGGCAAGCTTGAATGCTGAGCAGAAGAAGATCTGTTCCTTCAAGTTTGATGATCCGGAACGGCTTAACTGGCACTTCATTCCTCGTGAGAGAAAAGGCGTTGCCTTCCGAGGACTCGAAGGAGATGCGTTCATCTCCGGTCGAAGTCTTTTGTCGGCGGGGCTCTCAGGAAGTGGCTACGAGCAGGTTCTGAAAGTCATGAGCCTTGAGGAAGTGCTGTATCTCATTGAAGGTGGTGAAGAGGGCAAGCGGCGCGATCGGCGGCATCCTCATAAGTACCACATCAGCATTTTTGGAACACCAGGCAAGAACGCGAAATGGGGT
The DNA here is from genome assembly GCA_045105495.1 of Planctomycetaceae bacterium. GTDB lineage: Bacteria > Planctomycetota > Planctomycetia > Planctomycetales > Planctomycetaceae > CAYNWT01. The sequence continues at coordinate 5,618 of JBGCDN010000812.1, read as the reverse complement.
TGGCGAGTCGAAGGCCACCATTTGTCCTTGAACTACGTGATTAAGAACAACCAATTTGTCGCCAGCACTCCCGAGTTTCTGGGAGCCAATCCTGGTCAGATTAGCGCGGGGCCGGGTCGGTTGCTGCGTGTTCTTGGGGAACGGGAAGATCTCGGACGCCAGATCCTGAAGCTGTGCAATGATGATCAAAAGAAGGTGCTTTGGATCTCTGAGAAAGCCCCGGGGGAAATTCGCACGCCGGGAGAACCGCAACCCAAGGTTGGAAAGCCGGAAGGCTTGGCATTCGCGAAGATGACCAAGCAGCAACAAGATGTCTTTCGGAAGCTACTGCGGACATATCTTCTGGTCACACCACCGGAGATTATGAAGAAGCGTTTGAAGGCGATTGAGGCCGGTGGGATTGGAAATCTGCACTTCGCGTGGTGGGGTGGTCCTGAACTGAACCAGCCGCATCACTACCGTATCCAGGGGCCGACCTTCATCGTCGAATACAACAACGTGCAGAACGATGCGAACCACGTGCATTCAATCTGGCGAAACGTTGCTGGTGACTTTGGCGTGCCACGAAAGTGACGATGACCGAGTCGAACAAGCCGATCAACAGCCGTGTCCGAATTATCGAACCAGATTCGACGCGGCTGGTAATTTCGATTCCAGCCGGTGGTCCCCAATCAAAAAGCCTTGGGACAATGGCGTTGTTCTGGAACGGTTTCGTGACTTTTGGAACCGTGTTTCTGATCTTTGGCAGCACGGAGGTGCCTCTGCTGCTGCTGGGGCTGCCGTTCCTGACGATCTTCCTCATCGTGGGCTGGTACATGGCGGGTTCATGGGTCGCAATGCGATTCACTCGCAGCGATGTGCTGATCGGGCGTCAGGAACTGGGTGTTAAGAAGATTCTGTTCGGCTTCAAACGCATGGAAGTCGCTGAATGCAGTCCAGAGACGAAAGCGCGGCTGGTTGAATTATTTCGTCAGGATGGCGATCCCGTTTTTCGAATCAGAGTGAATGGTGTCGATCAGTCACTGACGTTCGGGAGTGCACTTAGCCGGGAGGAAAAGAATTGGCTCGTCCAGGAGATCAATGTCTTCCTCGGGCAGCAATGTGGTGAGCCCGTTAGGTCGAAGTCGAAGGGTTCCGAACTGCCATTCGAAGCAGTATCGCCAGACGAGCTCCCTGACTATTCCATTGTGAAACTGATTCCTTCGCGTCCAGGCGAGCTGGCGTTTGAAACACCGGTAGCGCCGCATCACCCAATGGTCACAGGTCTGATAGTTCTTCTTACGCTGGTGAGTTTGCTGTGGGCAGGCGTCGGAGTCTGGCGACTCTGGTATTTTGAAGGACTTGTTAGTCAGATCGTCGGCTGGGTATTTGCGGTGGGAGCCTTGCTGCCGTTGCTCAGCATCGTGGTGCTTCTCGTGGGCAGAACTCGGGTGACCATCAACGAGCGAGAATTCGCCACGCGCGTCGGAGTTGGCCCATTGGGCTACACCGTAAGACGTCCAACTTCTTCAGCGGAACGGATTGTGTTTGAGGCGACTGTTGCAGACCCATCGCATGGCTCTCTCGCGACCACCGTTGTGCAGATGGGTTCCAGCAAGATGCTTGCGGCGTGGGCGTTGGTCAAAACCTGCGAAGAAGTTGCCGGCCTTGTGAGAAGCCAATTCGACAACCTTGGGATAGAGACCATGGAGCAGCTGGAAGCAGAAGCAGAAGGCGAAATGGCTGGCAGTTAGAGGGCAGAACGAGAGGCGGTCTGGCCACGCCTTGCGATCTCGTCGTCGATTCGCGAGACAATGTCGCTGCCCAAAGTTAGTTGCATCGCGGCCGCCGTTTGCTGAATCTGCTCCGGGCGCTTGGCTCCACATAGGGCAGCTGTAATTCCCGATCGGGCGATTGTCCACGCGATAACAAGACTTGGCAGGTTGCATTGAAGGTCGTTGGCGATCGGTCTGAGCGCGTCGACGAAGTCGAGGTTCTTCTGGTATTCGTCGCCCTGAAACATGGCGTACTTCTTGCGGCCGTCCTGGTCTGGGAATACATGATCGCGACTAAGCTTGCCAGCGAGAAGGCCCTTCAGCAGAGGCCAATACACCATTGCTGAAACTGTATTCTGTTCACACCACGGCAGAATCTCTGCTTCGATTTCTCGCTGCAGCATGTTGTAGTACGGCTGAATTGCATCGATCGGACAGACGGCGTGAAACTCCTTGAGCTGCTGCAGCGTGAAGTTTGATGCTCCCACCGCGCGGATCTTGCCGTCGCGTTTGAGTTGTGCGAAGGCGGTCGCCGAATCTGCGACTGGAACGTTTGGATCAGGACCGTGCAGGTAGTAGAGGTCGATCACATCTGTATCAATTCGCTTCAGGCTCTCTTCGCATTGTTGGACGATTGTTGTCGGGCGGCCGTCTTTTTCGATCCGTCCATCCTTCCAAAAGAGCCCGGCCTTCGTCGCAATCACAATCTCTTCCCGGTGCGAGCCAAGAACCCGACCGATCATCTTTTCGCTCTCGCCGTTGTGGCCGTAAACGAAAGCGGAATCGTAGAAGTTGATGCCAGAGTCGAATGCAGCCTTCAACGTTGCGAGGCTGTGTTCTTCTGTGACATCAACACTGCTGATTCCCGTAATTGGCCAGCAACCCATGGCCACGGGAGTGATCGCGATACCAGTGGTTCCAATTTCTCGCATGTTGTTGATCATTGGGGGTTCTTTTCGTCTTGCGATGGATTACGGTCTGCTGCCTGTTATTTGCTGTTTTCGTTGAGCCGACAGAGGTGTGTGATGTGCGGTCGATTCACTCTAACGAGTCCCGCCAAAAAGTTAGTTGAGTTCTTCGATTTGGGGCAGCCTGATGTAGACCTGGTGCCGCGATACAACATTGCCCCAACGCAGAACTCTGTATGCGTTCGAGAAATTGGTGGAACCCGCGAATTGATTTCGATGCGATGGGGCTTGCTGCCAGCATGGTCCAAACACGAATCTGAAGGCGCGCGATTGATCAATGCTCGGTCGGAAACTGTTGATACAATGGCTGCCTTCCGAGACGCGTTTCGATCTCGTCGATGTATTGTTCCAGCGAACGGATTCTTTGAGTGGAAGAAATCTGGCTCACATAAGCAGCCGTACCTCATTCGGCGTTGGTCGAACGAGCCACTGGCGTTCGCTGGGTTGTGGGAAAGTTGGAGCCCACGAGAGTCTGACGAAGTGATCGAGAGTTTCACGATTTTGACGACGTCCCCCAATCAGCTTGTCGCTGATATTCATGACAGGATGCCAGTAATTTTGGGCGAAGACCAACACGCAGCGTGGTTAAACAGTGACACCGAAACGACTTCAGTTCAGGAGTTTCTGAAGCCCTGCCCGGCTGAAGAAATGGAAGCAGTTCCCGTTCATCGATCAGTGGGAAATGTGAAGAACGATTCAGAGACCTGCATTCGGCCCATCAAGCCAGTCGTCCAGAAAGAACTATTCGGATGAGCGAACCCAGTACCCGTTCGGCGGGTTCTCTTCTCGTAGTGGCCGGTTTGACCGTGGCAGTGCTTGGAATCGGTTTTCTGATTCTGAGAGTGGCAATGTCACCGGCTCCAACCGAACGCAAATCCGAAGCTATAAATCGTACAGCCGGTGGCGATGTTGTCGCCGCCAGTTTCACGCCGCCTGACACAAAGGGGTACGTTGGTAGCACTGCCTGCGCGGAGTGTCATGAATCGTACTTTGAAAGCTATCGCAGCCATCCGATGTACACGGGAGGAACGCGCGCAGTTACGGACGACAATGACTCTCCAGACGGATCAACGACTGCTCTTGCTGGGCTGACACGATCTCTTGAAGCAAGCGTTTCTGAATCCGGCGCAGTGGTTCATTCGGAGAGGATGCACGATGCCTCCGGTGGGTTGGTCTACGCCGACGACGTACATATGCAGTATGTCCTTGGGTCGGGACGGCGAGCCAAAGCCTATCTGCATCAGCGAGGCGAGATTTTGTGTTCATCGCCTCTGAACTGGTTCGAAGCATCAGGAGATTGGGGTTTGAACCCGGGCTACACGCGTGACGATCCACGGCGATTCGATCGACGCGTTCAAGCCAACTGTCTGCACTGTCACACCGGCCAGATAGAGCTAAGCGAACGAGGCAGCAACCGGTTTTCGACCAATGCAATCATCGAGAGCGCGATTGGTTGCGAACGGTGTCATGGGCCAGGGCAGGCCCACGTTCAGTTTCACGAAGACTCGACAACCGGAGTTGATCCAATCGTCAACCCGGCGGATTTGGATAGGCCAGAACGCGAAAGCGTTTGCTACCAGTGTCATCTGCAACCATCGTACTCACGAATCCTGCGACCCGGACGGTCCCACTTGGACTTCCGTCCCGGAATGAAGTTTGAAGACGTCTGGACGATGGTCGACGCCAACACTTCAGTGGATTCAAGCGGTGAGACCAAATCGGTTCGACAAGTTCAACAAATGCGCGAGAGCGCCTGCTATGTGCAGTCAGGTTCAATGAGCTGCACATCATGCCACGATCCACATCGGTCGCCGAGTCCGGCCGAAGCTCCGGCGTTCTTTCGTGGACGCTGCCTGGATTGCCACAAGTCAGACGACGCCTGCGCCGCGCCGGTGCAGGATCGGCAGGCAAAAGGCGGTTCCTGCATCGCGTGTCACATGCCAAAGCTAGACGTTCAACAAGCTGTGCATGTTTCGCAAACGGATCATCGAGTGCTGCGCGATGCATTTCAAAATCGACGTCTTGAAGCCAAGAGCGGAATTCAGTTCTTCGATAACCAAGGGGACCGCCTCTCTGCCGCCGAACGTCAACGAGCCATCGCAATTGCCATCGCTCGGAAGGGGCCACCCTACTCTGACGTTTTGGCGGAAGAATTGAACGATCTCGTTTCGCTCTTTCCCACTGATGCCGAAGTACTAATCGCTCATGGGTCTGTTTGTCGATTACGTGGTGACACGAAGTCCGCCATCGAATCATTTGAGAAAGCCGCAGAGTTACCGTCATCAGACGAGCTCGCGCTGACGTCGTTGGTCGAGATTCACTATGAAGCAGGAAGATGGCCTGAAGCGGTTGCGGCTGCGGCCCGATTGTTGAAAATCAACCACACGCTGTCTGGAATCCTCGCGAGGAAGGCCGATGCGTTGGCCAACTCGGGTGAACAGCAAAAGGGCATTGGGGCAGCCAAAGAAGCATTGATCCTCAACCCATCACTTTCGGTGCTTCATCAGTGGCTGGCGGGCCAATACGACAAGAATGGAGATGTTGGAAAACAGCAATACCACCAAGAGCTCTTTGATCGCATGCAAACGGCCAAGCCGTTACCTGACGTCAAGAGAAACGAAGAACGGTAGCAAGGCGTTGAGGAATTTTGCACGACTCTTTGAGTCGTGCAAATCCACGCGAAGAACGACTCGGAGGGGCTGTGAATAACCAGACTGGGTGGCCGGGGCTGGACTGAGCCAGCGAAGGAAGCCAGGGAATCACCGGGGTTTCGCTCGTTCCTCGCTCCAACCCCGGCCACCCAACGTCATGTCCCGGAATTTATTCACAGCCTCGCAGAGTCGTACTACTATCGGTCTGCAACAGACTGTTAGACCGAGAGTCTTAGAACCCAGAT
>JBGCDN010000811.1:0-7142 GCA_045105495.1 Planctomycetaceae bacterium | reverse complement strand
CTTACGACGCATCTTGGCGAAGAACTCAAGCGATCAGCCAGCGAGCTTCTAAGTCGTGATGATCTGAAGCGAATGCTCGATCAGCTTTCCGAAACGGCTCCTGCGATTGTTGAAGAAATGAAGGCTGAATCGGTTCGAATCGCTTTGCTGCATCAAATCATGGTTCGTCTGCTTCAGGAACGCGTTCCAGTGACGAACCTGCTGCGAATTCTGGAATCGGTTTTGAACCACTCTGACCGAGTGAAAGACGCGCAGCAGCTTACCGAGTGTGTTCGTGAAGACATGGCGAGGGACATTTGCGACCGATTCCGTGGGGACGATGGCGGTGTGCGAGTCATCGTGTTCGATCCGCGGACCGAGGCGGGCCTGCGAGAAAAGCTTGTTGATGGCCGACTGGCGCTCGCTCCAAAAGAACTTGAGAACCTGATCGAAGATCTGAATTCGGTTTGGCAGAAGCACTCCATGCAGTCAGACGTCGCACTGCTTTCTGATCGAGCCTTGAGACGAGCATTGAAAGAAACATTAGAGCGGGCTCTGCCGGACTTGGCGGTGCTGGCTTACACAGAGATTCCGAAGGACCTGCGGATTGAACCGCTGGGTGTGATTCGTCCGCGGTTTGACGCGGCATCTGCGGCGAATGGCGACCCGATGGCTCAATCTGAAATTGCTGCCTGACACTCATCGAGGCTGGAATGGCGAAAACCAAATCAACAATTGAAGCAAGCCCCTGGGGGCGTGTTACCGGCTTACTAACCGGTTGCGCGGTCACGCTTGTGGGTGTCTTCAGTCAGTTGGATCCGCACGTCATTTTGTTTCGTGCGGGGACAGGTGCATTCATTGTCGGGATGGCAGTTGCGACGGGGGTCAGTCTGGTTCGAACGACTCGCCCAAACACCAGAGGTCGCCGACTGCGACATCGATAGCGAAACAGAGAGTTCTACACGCACGGACGCGTGAGAGAGGATAAGGCATGAAGGCCGCAACGAACGTTTATCAGCAGCAGGCCGAGGCAGACCGCCTTGAGAACCTGATCGTTGGGAACCTGGAATATGTGCGACACATTCTCGGAAAGCTGGTTGTCGAACTTCCGGCAGGCGTCGACGAAGAGAACCTTATGTCCGCAGGGACGCTGGGGTTAATCGAAGCGGCAAACAACTACGACGAAAATCGTGGCGTTGCGTTTCGAACATTTGCGTATCGCCGAATTCGCGGAGCAATTATCGACGAACTTCGTCGCAATTGTCCGCTGCCCCAACGTGTGCTCGAAAACCTCAGCCTCATTCGGGCAGCGAGGTTGGTGCTTCGGTCTCCTGTTTCAATCGATACGCTCGCCGCCCATACCGGCTTGAGTATTCGCGAGGTGGAAGAGTGCTTGGAGGCCGCGCGTCTTACGGCTCAACATAGCTGGGAGGAAAGCGATGAAGGTCGCACAACTTCCACTGGCCGTGAACCCGTCGCCCCCGACTCACGATTGCAGGAAGAAGAAACTCGAGACGAACTGAAAAGCGCGCTACTGCGGTTACCGGAACGCGAACGCATTTGCCTGACGCTCTATTACATGGAAGACCTGCGTTTGAAGGAGATTGGCGTTGTTCTCGGAATTTCCGAGTCACGCGTTTCTCGAATTCTCTCTCGCGCGGAGTTTCAATTGCGAGAGGTTATGCGTGGGAGCAGTTCAGCAAGCGATTGGCGATAAGGAGTGAACAGTTCAATGAATCAACAAGACAGTGGTTCGAGGCAATTCGCGAGTTCATGCGTAATTGCTTCTCCAAAAACAACGCGTTCAACTGCAGCGGGAGCCGTGGCGATTCCCGTTACGAACTCAGCAGGTAACAGCGACACCGGCATTGATGTCGAAGCTAGTAACGGTGTTGTTCATCAAATTACCGTTCGCTGCAGTTGCGATCGCGAACACAAAATCAGGCTCGACTATGGCACACCACGAGAGGAGAGCTCAAATGGTTAACTTCCGGTTCTCGAAACTCGCATTCGCTTTCGTCCCTATGCTGCTGGCAGGTTGCCAGCTCATGGGAAGTCAGAACAAAGCTGATGGCTGCACAAGTTGTGGTCCGCAGACGGCTGCAAAACAGCCATTCGAAATACAGACTCCACCCCTGGATGAGACATACACTCGCGAACTAGCAGACGCAAAGTACCGGGCTTCACTGTTAGGCACCGAACTCAACGATGTTCGATCCGAACGCGACGCGTTGCTCGATCGGTTGGCTCGTCTGCAGAAAGAGCGTCAGATTACGCTGGCATCGGTCACGAGTGCGAATCAGGAAGTGGGCGTGACACGAGCCGAGTTGGATCGTGCCTCACGCGACATTGCTCAGATTCGAGGACAGATGCAGAATCTTATTGACGAAGTTTCATCGCTTGATTCAGTCCACGCCAACCAGATTGATCTGTTTTCGCGGCGGCTGGACGCGATGGTGAACGAGTACGATGCGGCTGCGGGACCGGCGCGGTCGGCGCCGATGGGACAGGCTCGACCTCTTGGACAACCGATGCCGCTAATGTCGCCTCAGCTGCCTCGCGGTCAGTAGTCGTAGTTGTCGATGAATCCTGCGTTGATTCAGGATTGTCGTCATCAAACAGAAGCCACTGGGCCAGCAAGAAAAGGAAGAAGCCACAAGTGAGTTCGATCATCTGGATCTCCTACGAGTTCAGACGGTTATCGAACGCGGCGTATGCTTCTTGCGTCTCCAATGAAAAAAGTATTGGTGTTAATCCGAACCAGCCCGAAGCGTGAGGCGAATGTCCCGATTCAAAGCTCACAGTCTCCGGGCTGGCTATTCAGATTGACCAATACTTTCACTAGCGTCTTATCGAACAGGTGCTGATTACAACCTGTTAAGTCTTTACAAGGCTTCGATCGACTTCACGTGCTTCGTTAGTGAACTGTGGTCCCAGTTCATCCAAAACTGCATCGAGGTCTGAACCTGGTTTACCTGTCGTATCTGGCGACGCGGTTGGTAAAGCCTCTGGAAATGATTCCGCGACCAGCAATCGGTTCCGTCCGTCAAAGGCTGCAACTTTGTAGGCTTCTGCCAGAGTTGGGTAGTTGAAAACGGTGTCGCAGAAGTAGTCGATGGTTCCACCGAACGCGAGTACTGCCTGACCGATGTGAACCAATTCTGTTGCCGAGTCGCCGATGATATGGACGCTTAGCAACTTACGTGTTTCCCGATGAAACAGCAGCTTCAGCATGCCAACCTTGTCGCCAATGATCTGACCACGTGCGATTTCGTGGAAATTGGCATGACCAACTTCGTATGGCACGCGATTGGCGGTAAGAGTTTCTTCACTCGGCCCGATCATGGAGATCTCGGGAATCGTGAAAAGCCCATATGGAATGGTCTGTTCTGCTTCGAACGTATGACCAAATGCATGACATACCGCGCGGCGTCCTTGCTGCATGGCAGTGCTTGCCAGAGCAGGAAAACCAATGACGTCGCCAACCGCATAGATGTGTGGCACGTTGGTTTGGTGATGCTCGTTCGCTTCAATGCGTCCGCGAACGCAAACATCCAAACCGGCAGCGGGAAGATTCAATGATTCCGTGTCGCCGGTTCTTCCTACAGAAAAGAGCACCGTGTCGGCCACCAGTCGCTTTTGGCTTTCCAGCTCAACAGCTACTGCCCCCGATTGTGACCGCACGATGCTCGTTACTTCTTCACCGAGTCGCAAAGTCATGCCCAAAGAGCGAGCATGATGAAGCAACCCGTCAATAATTTCTCGATCACAGAAATCCAGAACCCTCTCGCGTCCGTCCACAACAGTGACGCGGACACCAAGAGTCGCAAACATGATTGCGTACTCGATGCCAATCACACCGGCACCGACAACAATCATAGATCGCGGAATATGATCCAGCCTTAGGAACTCGTCGCTGTCGAAGACGTGTCTTCCGTCGAACGGAATGTGGTCTGGTCGAGCAGGTTTGGTTCCGGGTGCGAGCAGGAAGTGTTCTCCACAGATCCGGGTTTCACGACCGTCTCTTCGGACCTCAACAGTATGTTCGTCGACAAACGAAGCTTCGCCGGCGAACAGTTCAATTCCGTTTCGATCCAGTTGTTCGTCAATAATCTCCCGTTCTGCTCGGGTTACACTTTCCAGTTTGCGTTGCAGCGATTCCATTGTGATGTGACGTTTGTGCCGAAACTGATCGCCGTAGACATCACGTTGTCGGAACCCCGTGAGGTAAAGAATCGCCTCACGCATGGTCTTCGACGGAATTGTGCCCGTGTGCAGACAGACTCCGCCGAGGTCACAGCTTGTTCGTTCAACCAAGGCAACTTTCTTGCCGAGCTTGGCCGCAGCAATCGCGCCCTTTTGCCCGGCAGGGCCGCTTCCGATAACGATGAGATCGTATGACATTGACGTGAACCGAATGAGAGGGAGGTCGGGGTCGTCGCGAACTGGCGTGCGTTACGCTTCTGTTCGAGTTGGGAGAACATGAGCAGGCTGAGGATTCGAAACTGGTTTCTCTGAACTCTTCTTCACGCGGAGGCGAAGCTTTCGAATGAGAGAATCACCAGGCCGGATTCCAAGTAGCTCGGCAGCAATCCAGGCGAGCAATGCCACTCCGGCTGAGAAGACGGCCCCCATTTTTGCGGCCCCTTGCAGTTCCGGTGTTGCGAATGCTTGTCCAGAGACGAACAGAGCAACCGTCAGTCCCAGAGCCGCCACCAGAGCTGTTACGAACAGGTGTGGCATACGCATGCCTTGTGGCAATGGGAAACCAATTTTCGTTGCGAACCAGCTGCAGCCGACAATTCCAATCGTCTTTCCAAGAATCAACGATGCCAGCAGAATCCATGTCAGGCCATTGGCTTCAGACATTGGAACACCAGCATTCGCAAAGGCGAAGAAGAACAATCCGAAGTCCACGAATGCTTTGAGATCGTGTTCGAAGTTTTCAAGTGTGCTGTGTCCATGGCCATGAGCCACCGCGTGATGGTCTGATTCGTCGGCTTCCGGCGATTCGAACAATCCGTGGTCACGTACAGGTGGAGGAAGGAATGGAACAATGAAGACCAACGCCAAGGCAGGATGAAGGTGAGCACTGTAGAGGCCCCACCAGCAGAACGATCCGCCGATCACGATGTAGGGAACCCACGACTTCACTTTCTTCAGACGCATCGCGAACGCAGCCGCCATGCCTGGGAGCAGCCAGACGAGGTTACTCCAAACCGTTGGGTGAGACGGGTCTGGATAGCCAATCGCGATAATGCCAAGGCCGATTGCATCGTCGGCAACAGCAAGAAGCAGAAGGAAGCTAACCGCTGAGTGACCCTTTCCAAACAGAATACGTGCAACCAGCCACGCAAGTGCGATGTCGGTTGCTGTGGGAATACCCCACCCATTTCGCCATTCTGGTTGGCCGAAGGCGGCGTTGAGCCCCAGAAAGACAGCAATGGGGCCAGCCACGCCACCGAAAGTGGCCATCAGTGGATTTACCGCTTTCTTAAGAGGGTTCAACGCGCCGTTCGGCAAACAGGCTTCAGTGATTTCTTTGGCTGCGATTCCGAAGAACAACGCCATGAGAATGTCGTTGGCAAGGAAGTGCAGAGTGACAAAATGCTTCCAGCCTTCAACATGATGATCAGCATGTGCGGTCGCACCATGAGCAAACAGTCCGCCCATGTCGGGTAGTGGAGTGTGAACCAGTTGCTGATAAAACTCAGGAGCAACATTGGCCATGATCATGGCAACAATCACGCCAGCGATCAGCGGGACTGAGAATTCCTGAAGTGTTGAGAGTGTCTTTTTCATCGTGCACCGAGCCGTACTGGTCTGTATTGGAATGCGCCAATCGACTTTGCCGATCAGGCAGACTGGATACGATTTGTCTGGCTTGGTAATCGATGCGGCTTGAACTTATTTGCCACATTCACGTGGTCAAATAGAAGCATCGGGCTGCCCGGAACCGATTAAGCAGAATGAACCGATTGTCCCGGGCAACTTCCAGTTGCATCAGGCTGCGGCAGCCACGTTGGGATAGTGGCTTTCCTAAGACTCTTCGCCGCAAAATCGGCGTTGGGAGCATTCCGGCCAACACGCAGTACACAGACACGTTCCGGCCCGGAGAGGGCAAAGAGCAAGGATCAAGCGCAAGGTTCAAGCGCAATCCAACATCAGAGAACTGGTCGAACCAAGCGAGGTTCAATCAGAACGGAAAGCTCTCGTCGATCGGGGTCTCAGAGAGTTCTTTCAGAAACTGAGAGAGACGTTCGACAATGACGGCCATCAGCTTCTCGCCCTGATCGGCGGTCGCTTCGTGCGGGTTGCCGGCTCCGCTGTTTGTTGTCAGCAGGTGCCATGGACGGGAAATAGAAACCCATCCGTTATTCAGCGCGTCGAACCGAGTCGACGCCATCGCGCCGTCGTCGCCAGTTACCTTGCCGTTGTCATCGACATCGACAAACTCGGAAAAGAACGCCAGCCCCAGCGCTGTCTCCATGGCGCCGGCGTGATCGCCTGGGTCTTCGAATAGTTCTGCCTGAACGTCGGCAGACATTTTTCTGAACCAATCACACAGGAACATCTTGACCGGCGTAGTTCCCGTCATTTCCCGAATGAGTGGCTTGAATTCGTTACCACCGTGCCCATTCAGAATGACTAATTTCTTAACGCCGTGTGTCGCCAACGAATCAACGATGTCGCGAATCACCATTCCGAGCGTTGAGGGGTTCACGTTCATGGCGAGTGGGAACGCCATCTGATTTGTTTCTGTGCCGTACGGAATAGCCGGCAACATGACAACCTTGGCTCCGAGTTCCCATGCGGCTTCGCAGGCACGTTCGGCAATGGCATTCGACTGGTAGGTGTCGGTCCCATACGGCAAATGGAAATTGTGCGGTTCGGTCGCACCCATGGGAAGAACTGCGACTTCGTATGGGTTCTCTTTGACGAACCCATAGTTGGTCTCTTCAAGAATCCAGGGGCGCATGTAGCTTTCCTTCTCGACCGAACCGGGCCGTATCTATTCTTCTGGGTCGGCGATGGCTGTGATTTCCATCTTCAAAGTGCCCTTCGGAATTTCGGCTTCAACGACGTCGCCGATTTTCTTCCCCATCATGACCTGAGCAATCGGGCTGCTGGTGAGAATCTTCATGACGTCGCCGTCGTAGTCT
>JBGCDN010000810.1:0-4896 GCA_045105495.1 Planctomycetaceae bacterium | reverse complement strand
TGGAGCGGTGAGTATGGTTCTGCTCCAAGATGCCATTTCCCGAAATGGCGGGTGGAATAACCGTTGTCGCGAAGCATTTCCGGGAGCGTGTAGTACTGCGGGTCGAGTCGCGAAACGGCGTTTGGAATGGTTGCTTTCTGCTTTGGGGATGCGGTCTTCGTTGCCGACGCTTTGAGAACCACTTTCGGCAGATGGCAATTTGGTGAAGTGATTCCATGTCGAGCCGGACTGAGGCCCGTGAGAATGCTGGCTCTGGTGGGAGAGCACAACGGGCTCGAAGCATAGGCTCGCGAAAACGTCATTCCGCGTTTCGCAAGACGTTGGATATTTGGCGTCTTGTAGAACGTCGTTGTGCCGAACAGGGTTGTGTCGCTCCAGCCAAGGTCGTCAGCAAGAATGAATACAACGTTCGGTTTCTCTACGCGTGTAGCGACCTCACCAGCAAACAGACTGGATCCGGAGAGGATGCTGAGAATGACGGAAAACGTGTGTAGACGAATCATGACAGGCAGCAATGCGTTGGTAGACGTGTTTATCGGTAGCATCTCCAATGTTGTGTCCGATCGCCAGCATCGAGCCAAGTCGTTTGGATAGAGCCGTGTTTCTTGTCGCTTCTTAAGTCTCACCGCATGCTTTGTTCCGGCTCGTTTTCGAAGGAAACGACGAAGGCAGCTGCATCTTCTATGATGGAAGGAACTTCCGATGGCCCGCAATAATGCCGTCTGAAATCCACTAACGCTCGACTTGCTACTGGTTACGCTATGCACAAAGTTGTTGGTTCTCTCGTTGGTTTCAGCATGCTTGCTTTCTGCGGGGCCAGTCCGATTCAGGCTGATGACTTCGTCGGCGATTGGTCGCTGCAAACGAAGTCTGGCACACCGGCGTGGATGAGTGTTCGGAACGTGGATGGAAAGCCAACGGTCAGACTGCGTCTTCATGTCGGGCCAGATGGGCCGCACAAAGATGTCCAACTATCGGACGGACGATTGCGATTCACATTGCGGCAAAATCGAAGAGCGACTGATGTGAAAACTGTTGATGTTGGGGTTCGAGATGGCAGGCTGCAGGGAGCGATTATCTCGACCACGAAAGACGGATCTGTCAGCAAAGATGTCTTCAGTGCTGAGAAGATTCCGCCCATGCCCTCGTCGGCACCAAACTTAGAGAAGGCTCGCTTCGGGCGCCCAATTCGTCTGTTCAATGGAAAGGACCTCACGGGCTGGCGACCACACGAGTCTGACAAGATTAACGGTTGGAGTGTGAAAGATGGTGTCCTTGTCAACGAGACACCGAAGACCGATTTCAGCGCGACGGGCGCATATGCGAATCTGCGGACAGATGCTGTGTTCGAAGACTTCTGGCTACACATTGAGTTTATGGTTGAGAAGAATCGCAACAGCGGTGTTTACCTTCGCGGCATGTACGAGGCGCAGGTTGTTGACAAGGACAGTCGCATGCAAGGTATCCAGGGGGGCGGGGCGATCTTTGGAAGCATTGCTCCGTCGACGAATGCGGGCCGGGCTGGCGGTGAATGGCAAACGTACGACCTGACTCTGGTTGATCGACACGTGACAGTTGTCTTGAACGGGGTGAACGTGATTGACAACAAACCCGTCCCGGGTCCAACAGGTGGCGCCGTCTTTACGAATCCAGCTTCGCCGGGGCCGATTCACCTTCAGGGCGATCACACAGCGGTGAAGTATCGCGACATCTACCTGGCTCCCGTAATCAAGCAGGATCCACGGCCGTCTCGTTCTGATGAGAAGGCGGCTCCTTAGCATTTCGTTCGCCATGTTCTGTCGCTGTGTGAAGTGGTCTACGCTGCGGGTTCCATACGGTTCGCATGGTTCCGTTTGTCCGGTGGCAATTGGTTCAACTCACCGAAACCGGCACTTGGCTCCTTGCTCAGCGTCAAGAGTCGAACCTACGATGGTTCTCCCGCCTCGCTGACTCCTTTGAACCAGGGACCTCGCTATGACCCGCCCGACGTCTGTCATCTTTTGCTTAGTCTTTTGCCTAACCGTCTTCCCTGTCTTCTCGCAGGAAACCGAGAAGTCCGAGGGCCAAAAAGATAAGCAGGAGCAGAAGAAAAAAGACCAGACAGAGGAAACGAAAGCCGAACGCCGAAAACGTCGCAAGGCTGAGCGGAAGAAGAAGCAGGAAGAAGAGGCAGCTAAGCAAAAAAGCAAAGCCGACGCCGCAAAGAAGAACGAAGCTGCGAAAAAGAGGGTCGTCGCTGAGAAGAAGAAAAAGGCCGCCGACAAAAAGAAGCTGGAACTCACGCTTGAGAATCTGTTCCCTGAAAAGAGCATGTTTGGTTCGCGTGCATCGCGACCGGCATTCTCAAGCGATGGACGTTACGCCGCATACCTGTATCGGCCGCGCATCGAACGGCGACACGGTTCAGACCTTTGGCTCTATGACTTTGAGAAGAAGACAAACACGCGATTGACGAATGTTGTGATGATGTCTTCGTTCCAGAAGTCAGCCCGCAAAGTGAAGGAAGATCGGCTGGATAAAGCGAAACCAAAGAAGACCAAGAGCAAGAAGGATGCTGACGAGAAGTCCGACACGAAGGCTGGAGAAAAAAAGGATGATGCCGATGCAAATGGCAAGGATGAAAAGAAGAAGGAACTCAGCGAAAAGGAAGTGTTGAAGATCGTCACGAAGGTCTCTGACAAAGACGCCGACGCCGAAAAGGACCCGCGGTACAGCGGCATCTCTTCGTTCACCTGGCACCCTGAAAAGAATGCGATGCTGCTGACATCGGAAGGTGATGTCTACCAAGTCGAGAACGTTGCCGACCCGAAGTTGGTTCGCCTAACCAAAACCAATAATCGAGAATCTCGCGTTGACTATCTTCCGGATGGTTCTGGCTTCACATATGGGGCAGATGACGCTGTTCATCGAGTGCGATTTGGTCAGCACATGGTCGAGCAGATTAACCCGCGATTAAGTGGGGGCCTGGAACTCGGTGGCTACGAAATTAGCCCGGACGGTAAACGACTGGTTTTGATTGGTCGCAGCGGACGTCGTCCGACTGGTGGTCGGACTGTTGACTACATTCGATATCGAGATCGCTTCGCTAAAGCATCTTCGGTTCCTCGAACAGTCTCTGACGACAAGACGGAACCACGTGATGTTGCCGTGTTCCTTTACGAACTTGATCAGGCTGAGACCGAAGAAGCCGAGTTGGTCGAAGTCTTCCGCACGAAGATTGATGAACCTCGCGATGTGATCAGTAGTCCTGAGTGGGCTCCCGATAGTTCGAAGGTGACGTTCTGTTTCTTCGATCAAAAGAACTCGGAAGTTCAGATTCTACTCGGCGAATTCCCAGAAGAGAACGAAGACGACGGCGATAAGAAGAAGGACTCCAAGGACGGACCGAAGAAGAATGATGCTCGCGTTGTGTATCGGTTCCAGCACTTCGGTGGTCCCAACACGCCGCGAATGGTGTCGCCGCAGTTCGCTTATGACAGTCATCGAATTGCGTTCGTTAGCGAGCAGAGTGGCTTCCGTCACGTCCACATGGTCGATCCGTTGTACGAAAGCGTGCAGCAGCTAACGAACGGGCACTTCGAGGTCTATCCGCAGCGAATGTCGAAAGATCATCGTCACCTGTTCGTCACCGCAACCAAAGACTCATCCGCGCAAGAGATGGTTTATTCGATCAATCTTGAGACGTCTGAGGTGAAGCGGATTTCGAAAGAGGATGGGACTTACTCAAGCGTGGCTGTCAGTAACGACGGTAAGCGATTGCTGTCCAACTTCGTTACATATGGCAAGCTGACTGAATTGATCCGACAGGACGATGACCAGCAGATGGAAACGCTGACCGATTCGCATACCGACATCGCTAAGCACTTCACGAAGACGAAGCCGGAGTTCTTCCACTACAGGAATCGTCACGGACACACCATCAAAGCCATGATGATTAAGCCGGACGGTTGGAAAAAAGACGATAAGCATCCGCTGCTGATCTACGTCTACGGTGGTCCGCTGGGCACTCGAAAGTCAGTGGTTGATGGAAGCTACAGTTCCAGCGCTTACTTCTTCAATCTGTATATGGCGAAGAAGCACGGCTACCTGACTGTCGTCATCGACCCGCGTGGTCAGTCTGGCTACGGCGGTGTATTTGAGAAGGCGAACTATGAACAGGTTGGTAAGCCACAGGTTGAAGACCTTGTTGACGGTGTCAAACACCTAACGGCTGAATACAACGTCGATGAAGAGAAGGTCGGAATCTACGGCTGGAGCTTCGGCGGGTTCCAAACGCAAATGTGTCTCTACACCGCACCGGACGTGTTCAAGGTCGGCATGGCTGGAGCTGGCCCAACGGAATGGGAGAACTACAACTCGTGGTACGCGACCGGAACTATCGGTCCATCGGGTACTGACAAGCCGGATCAGAAGAAGTACTCACTGTTGCCGCTGGCGAAGAAGTTGAAGGGCCAGCTGCTTCTGGTTCATGGAATGGAAGACACGAATGTGTTGTTCCAGGATACGGTGAAGGTCTACCGCGAACTCTTGAAGGCTGGGAAAGAAACTCACGTCGAATTGTTCCTCGACCCAACCGGTAGCCACGGACTAGGTGGCGACGTGAAACGATTAAATCGCTATCGCAAGTACGAAGAGTTCCTTCTCCGGACCATGGGTTCTGCCAAAGCAAAGTAGTCGCCAGGTTTTCGCAGGACGGACATACCTGTCCGCCGAAATCTGGGCTCGTGTTCCAACAGGTCCTCGCGTCTATCCGCGTCACGCCGCTGCGAGTGGCGTGACGTTTTTTTAAATGGTGCCGCAGAGTAGTTCCGCAAGTTTCTAAGCGGCTGCCGCGATGTGGCATCCTTGTCATTTTCCGCACGTGCGGCGGAGAGTTGTACAACTTTGTAAAGCGTC
>JBGCDN010000809.1:0-11059 GCA_045105495.1 Planctomycetaceae bacterium | reverse complement strand
ATTACTAGCTTCGCGGATATTACTAGCTTAACATTTTGAGTAAATAATTATTATCCCAACCAGAATGTTTAAACTTGCGTCTCACACTTCTTTTTGGGGTGGTATCCTTTGATAGAAGTCCAACAGAATGACCTTCCCATTCAAATCGACTGGCTTGTCTCCATCTTGAGTCACCCATGCAGCAACGTCCATTTCCGGAGCAGGCTGCCCAATCATTTCCAGAATCTTCAGAGCCGATGCAATACGTCGTTCGTAGTTGCTAATACTGCGTTCGTAACCGGTCAGCATAGCCTTGTATTCAGGACGTGATTCTCTGAAATCGTCGATTGCAGCCTTGAGTTTTTGAACCGACAACTCTGCCGTTTTTGGCTCGGCGCGATACGTCGTTGAGATGTCGCGTGTGGCGAGGCTCATGTAGTTGCGAAACATTTCGAAGTTTCGCGACTTCATTGCAAGATCTTTTGTGATCTCTTGATGCGCTTGGAAGTATGTTTGAGCGTCTTCATCAGTTGGGTTCAGCGTGTATAGGTTGTTCAGAGACCAGGCGTACAACGCTGCTGAATCGTCGTCTTCAGAATCGTAGGTTTTCTTCGCAGCTTCGTAGTCGGCAAGCAACAACTGCTTTGCAGCTTTCGGAGCTTCATTCGACATCGCTTTCGCTTTGATGGCGTGAACACGCAAACCCACAACCTTGTCTGCCAGAGTCTTTGTGGACTTGCTAACGCGTTCGTCGACCTGTTCAGCCAAAGGCAGAACTTCGTCAGCGCGGCGAGCGAGCGAGAAGTACGACTGCACCGACGTTAGCGATGCCAACAACGCTGCATTGCTTATCTCATCCAGCTCAAGCTGTGACGACAACAGTTGCTCATATTGTTCTGCTGCTGATTTGTAATCCCGCATCTTGGCAAATGCAGAAGCAAACGATCGTCGAAGTGCGAGTGTCTTGCCAGACTTTCCGGCTTCCATCGCCTTGTCCAAAGACGCGAGAGCTTTGTCCATGTTGCGAGAAATCCCCGCAGGTCGAGTCAACGTGCTTCGAAAGAAGCGTGCGTACTGATCGGCAGCTTCGTAGTGATCACCAGCATCTGACAGAGCTCCGGCGAAAACCAATCGCGTACGATTGATCGCACTGTTTTTCTGGTTCGCTCGCTGGGCTTGAGTGATCATTTTCTCAACCCCATCCAGCTCGCCTTTTTCGATCAACCGGAGGATCTCTGCAGCAGGATCATCCTGTCCTTTCTCGGGCTTGGCATCCTGAGCAAAACAGGGCACCACAAGAGACGCAAGTAGCATGCAAACGTACTTCATAAGGCAACTCGAAGATTTTGAGGTGGGGTAGGGGTGGTTAGACACACCATCGTGGAGCAATCCTTTCTGAGATGCAAACCAATGTTTGCTGGTTTTGCTGCGTTGACGATGGCGTTTCTGGTCGAAATGGCGTTGCGCTGAAGCGTACAATGTCTGGCTCCACTTCTCGCGACTTATTGGCACGCAATGGGCTTTAGCTTCATCAACATGGCAATGCTGCTTGGGCTTGCCGGCATTGCGCTGCCTTTCCTGGTGCATCTGCTAAGCCGCCGGAAGTTTGATGTGGTCGAATGGGGAGCCATGCAGTTCCTCGAACTCAGCCAAAAGACGCGACGTCGGCTGCGGCTGGAAGAACTGCTGTTGCTGCTGCTGCGGATGGGCCTGATCGCAATCATTGCGTTCGCGCTGGCAAGGCCGTGGATTTCTGGTGGAGTGTTCTCGAAGCTCGTCTCTAACCAACCGCGCGATGTCGTGTTTGTCATTGACGGCTCTTACAGCATGGGCTGGGAAGGTGGTGTCGAAACGCCGCACGCCACAGCCACTAAGTGGGTGCATGATTTTCTTGAGTCGTTGAACCCCGGCGATTCAATCTCGGTGATCGATGCTCGCGATGTACCTCGCGCGGTGGTCGATCCGCCGACGCAGGACTTCGGACGAGTTCGTGAAGTGCTGGACAACCTGCCGACACCGTCTGGTAGCTCAGACTTGCCGACCGCGATGAGCATGGCGGTGCAGGTCCTTAGCCGCACATCCAACATGGCTCGTGAAGTCATTGTCTTGACAGACAAACAGAAGGTTCCATGGGAAGCCGACGACGCTTCGCTGTGGCGACGTTTCGATGATTTACTCACACAGCCCACAGTCAAACCAGGTGTTTGGGTTGTGGATGTCTCGGCCCCGGGCGCCGACAAACAGAACTTTGCGATTGGTGATTTGAACCTGTCGCGAGATCTTTCGGTTCCCGATTTCCCTCTACGCATTCAAACCACTGTGCGGTCGTTTGGCAGTGCGAAACAGCAGAGTCGTCGTGTTCATCTTGAAGTGAACGGACAGCGAATTACAGAGAAGACAATTAGCTGCACCATTCCTGCTGGCGGAGAAGCGCCGGTTGAATTTGAAGTCAAACTGCCGTCTGTTGGATCGTGGCTGTTGAGCGTCGTTTTAGACAGCGACGAACTTCCCGGCGACAACCGAGCTGACGCGGCAATCACGGTCGCCGATGCCGTTCCGGTCCTCATCGTTGATGGAGCATGGTCGGCGGATCCAACAGAACGCGAATCGTTTTTTGCTAGAGCGGCTTTGACGAGTTCAGAAAACAACCGGCCGTGGGTCAAAGCAGAATCGGTTTCATCAACCGCCTTCCAGACAACCGATTTGGAAGACGTTCAAACCGTGATTCTGGCGAATGTTCCATCACTGCACGATCAACAAGTTGCCGCGTTGAAAGAATTCGTCGCGCGAGGTGGTGGGTTGTTGATTTGTCCCGGCGACAATGTGAACGCAGAGGATTGGAACAGTCGGCTTTACGAAGATGGACGGTCCATCCTGCCGGGATTGCTGCAGAAGATCGATCAGGACCGTGGCGTGCAGCTTGGCGAAATCCGGCCCATGGACAAAAGCCTGCAGCTACCATGGGTGAAACAGTTTCGAGCCGAAAATGGCGGTGGCTTCACAGACGCACGGATTGCGAAGTGGTGGCAGTTGCTGCCGCCAAAGCCGCTGGAACCGGGTGCTGCTGCAGACGAATCCGAAGGCCCCGTCGCCTCAGACACCACCGTGGTCGCCCGGCTCAACACCAACGCGCCGCTGCTGCTAAGTCGCCAATACGGCAAGGGCCGAGTGCTTATGCAGTCCATTCCGCTCGATGCTGACTGGGGCTCGCTTCCCATGAAAGGCGACTACGTGGCTTATCTCCACGAAGTCATCTTCCACCTCGCATCCGCCCAGGTTTCGCGCAACGTGGCTGTTGGTTCTCCGTTGGTGCAACCCGTAACGCTAGAGATGAACGCAGACGACTTCGAGTTCGTCGGGCCAGACGATACGACGTTCGAAGTGGAAACCGGCGGTGACGAACTACGACCAACACATCGCTTGTCCGACACAAGCCTGCCTGGCACTTACGAACTTCGCAGCAAGAAGGCTCGCAAAGATGATCGCGGACAATTCTTTGTCGTCTCTGGCGATCGGCGCGAATCTGATTTGGTGGAACTGGAAGACAAAGCAGTCACCGACCTTCAGGCTGAAGAGCGTTTGAAGTTCGTGGACGGAATTCTGGATCTCAAACAGCAGATGTTTGAAAAAGAATCGCCGACGGAACTCTGGAAGTTCCTACTGCTCATCTTCGTTGGATTTCTTGTCGCCGAACTGCTTCTTACCAGACGACTGGTTCGCGGCGGACATGTTCCGGACCCGGATACGCAACTGCCCACCCCTGATGAAACTTACGACGAAGAAGAGCTGGACGAAGTTGACGAGTACGACGACATCCAGGAAGAACTCGAAGAAGTTGGAGCACGCTAAACACGGCTCGAGTAAACCCTCACTCAAGACTTCAGGACCTGACCACTGAAACGCGAACTCATATTTCAAGGACTGCAAAGCAACGGCTGGTGGCTGTGGGCTGGCATCGTCGTCATTGCGGCAGTACTGATTGTGCTACTGCTGCGCATGGAGCGCAAGCTGGTCTCCGCGCCGGTTGGCTGGACGATGCTGCTGTTGCGCATGGCGGTTCTTGCAACTTTGTTTCTCACGGTCCTCCAACCGGTTCTGACATGGTCGCTGGATAAAACCACTCGCCCGCAAATCCTTGTCGCGTTGGATTTGTCGGAGAGTATGTCGACTGCAGACAAGCAGGCATCGCAGGCCGAGAAGCTTCGCTGGGCCCGCGCGCTGGGGATGTATGGGAACGCGGCGACGGAAACTCGGATTGATCGCTGGTTGGCCGCGTTCGAAGAAGGGCGTGAACCTCAATGGGTTGATCCGGATGAAACTCAGGACCCAATCCGCAAGTCTGAATTGGCAACCACGCGGAAAGAGAATCTCCAGGGTGTCTTCGACGAACTTGGCCGTCTGAGTCGTCGTGAGATTGCGATGCGACTGTTAACCAAGACAGCGAATCCGCTGCTAAAACAGTTAGAAGAAGTCGGCAACACGCGGATCACCGTGTTCGCAGAAGAATCGCAAGCCACCGATGCCGACGGCCTACGCGGGTTCGCTAGCGAACCACCAATCTCACTGGGCACAGGACTCTCCAGTCTGTCTTCCGCGATGCTGGCAGGCGATCCGCCGCTGGCAGGAATCGTCTTGCTGACCGATGGTCGCGACACCAGCGATACCGATCCCGTCAATATTGCCGGCCAGCTGGGTGTCATTGGAGCACCCGTTTGCCCGGTTGCTTTGGGTTCAATCTATCGTCCACGCGACTTGTCGATCGGAACCATCGACTATCCGCAAACCGTTTTTTTAGACGACAAAGCGGTGCTCAGTGCGCAGGTTTTGGCGTTTGGATTCGACAATGAAGAAGTCACCGTTGCGCTAGAGAAAGACGGCGAACTGGTTGAAGAAAAGACCGTTGCGACGGTCGACGGCGGAGCCAACGTCGATTTCAATTTGGATGCCAGTGAAGAAGCACGGCACCAATACACATTGACGGTTCGACCCGAAGAAGGCGAAACGCGAGAGGACAATAATGTGTCCGCGTTCGCCATGACCGTCGTCGATGATCGCGCACAAGTTCTTCTGATTGAAGGTGAATCGCGTTGGGAGTTTCGCTTTCTCCACCGGGCTTTGGATCGAGATGAACGCGTCCAGGAAACCAGCGTTGTTTTTGAACAGCCCTATATTGAACAGCTGAATTCCAGTTTCTTCGCGACCGAGATCAATGTTCCCACAGATGTCACGAAGATTGACGAGTCGCCGCTTGCTGATGTAGACGTTGTGATTATTGGCGATGTCGCTCCGGAAAAACTGACGGACGATCTGCTGCGACTTCTGGATCGTTATGTGTCAGAACTGGGTGGCACCGTTGTCTTCCAGGCCGGCAAGCGGTTCATGCCCATGGCGTACGACAACGAACTTCTGTCGAAGCTCTTGCCCATTCAGAAGCCAGCCGAAGTCAACATGAAAGCGATTTCTGAAGCGCGGTCGCCGCGAGAACGCGGGATGCATCTCTTCATCACAGCCGAAGCATTGGACGAAGCCATGTTTCAGTTTGTGGAAGATCGGTTTGCCAACCGCCGTTTCTGGCAATCACTGCCTGGACACAGTTGGGCCGTTGTGAGCGAAGTGAAACCGGGAGCCAACGTGTTTGCTTGCGTTGCAGATGCAGCAGAGCAGCAGGATCTCGAATACGAACGCAAGAATGCTCTGATTGCTCATCAGTTCTACGGTTTTGGCCAAGTGCTTTGGATGGGCATCGACAGCACATGGCGCTGGCGGTTCCGCGAAGGCGATCGTTACCACCACCGGTTCTGGGGCCAGCTGGCTCGATGGGCCGCCAGCAACAAAGCGTCTGCCGGTAACGATAGTGTTCGATTGAAACTCAGCTCGACCGAACTCAAGCAGGGCGAAGACCTGGAAGTCAAAGCTCTATGGTCATCTCGCGCGATTACTCAAAACCCAAACACTCGCGCGACTGCGGTGGTGAAACGAATCGATGGTGACAATCCGGATCAGGTGTTTGCTCAAGTGCAGCTCGAACCAGAAGAAGGCCGCACCCGATCTCACAGCGCGAAGATCCTTAGTCCGCCAGCCGGAGCCTACCGTGTTGAGTTGTTGATCGATGGACAACAGCCGGACGAACCAATCGATGCAGACTTCTATGTTGAAGAAGAGAAGTCGTTGGAACTGTCTGACGTCAGCTGCAACCGAGAGCTGCTTCAACAAATCGCGGACGCCAGTGGTGGCAAGCTGTTTAACGCCGACGAGGTTTCAGAGATCGTCAAGATGTTCACCACCAAGGAACAGAAGCAAACGGAGACCCTGGAAACATCTGTCTGGGATCACTGGACGATGATGCTTTTGTTCTTCGTGCTGCTGACCACCGAATGGGTCGTTCGCAAGCTGAATGGGCTGCCGTAGCACATTTGGCCTGAGCTTGTGATCGTCTTGCCACCCGCGATAATCGCACTGTTCTATCGGGGAGATGATGACATGCGCTTGCTGCTGCTTTTGATACTCGCATCCGCCGCGACCACTGTTGCCGACGATCGACCAAACGTCGTTTTCATTCTGGCCGATGATCTTGGCTATCGAGAGCTCGGCAGCTTCGGGCAAAAGCTCATCAAGACGCCGCACCTGGACAAGCTCGCGACTGAGGGCATGAAGCTTACTCAGCACTACTGCGGGAATGCAGTTTGTGCTCCGTCACGATGCGTTCTGATGACTGGCAAGCATCCCGGACACGCGTTCGTTCGCAGCAACAAGTCAACTCCGCCGGAAGGTCAACAGCCACTCCCGCCGGGCGAAGTGACCATCGGCGAACTGATGCAGGCCCAAGGCTACGTCACCGGGGCGTTCGGTAAATGGGGGCTCGGCGGACCGGCGTCAACCAGTACGCCAACGCAGCAAGGCTTCAATCGGTTCTTCGGATACAACTGCCAGGCTCATGCTCACAGTTACTATCCGTCCTACCTGTGGAGCGACGATTCAAGGATTCTGTTGAAGAACGATCCTCCGGTCCCAGGCCACGCCAGCCTGGCCAAAGACGCCGACCAATCCGACCCGCGTAGCTACGACATATTCAAAGGCACCGACTACGCACCGGATCGCATTAACGAACAGGTTCTTGAGTTCGTTCGGATGAACAAAGACCGGCCGTTCTTCTTGTACTACCCAACAGTCATCCCACACGTCGCGCTGCATGTGCCTGATGAAGAGCTCAAGCCATACCTGGATCTCGGATGGAAGGACCCTCCGTTCACGCGAGATGGTGGTTACGGTTACACGCCACACTTCACACCGCGAGCGGCGTATGCGGCGATGATTACTCGCATGGATCGATACATTGGAAACCTTCTGAACCTGCTGGACGAACTGAAACTCGCTGACAACACGCTGGTCGTCTTCACTTCAGACAACGGAACAACCCATCTCGACAAAGAAGTGGATTACAACTTCTTCAAGAGTGTCGGCGAACTGCGAGGCCTGAAGGGTTCTCTTCATGAAGGCGGCGTTCGTGTGCCCACAGTTGTGCGCTGGCCGGGGAAGATTGAACCGGGTTCTCATTCCGACTTCGTCAGCGGCTTCGAAGACTGGATGCCGACGTTCATGGACGCGATCGACGCGACGCATGTGGTTCCTCGCAACACAGACGGCATCAGTCTGCTACCGACTCTCTTGGGAAAGACGCAGG
This sequence comes from Planctomycetaceae bacterium, assembly GCA_045105495.1. Lineage (GTDB taxonomy): Bacteria > Planctomycetota > Planctomycetia > Planctomycetales > Planctomycetaceae > CAYNWT01. The sequence goes on along the minus strand of JBGCDN010000809.1, from coordinate 3,399 downwards.
AAGAACGCCCGTTCCTTTACCGCGAATTTGCCGGCTACAAAGGACAGCAGTTCATTCGAGTAGGCGACTGGAAAGCGATTCGAACCGACACAAGCCTCGGGAAGCTCGACCTGCAACTTTACAACCTGAAAGACGACGTGGGAGAGAAAGAGAACCTTGCGGCTCAGTATCCGGAAAAGGTGGCCGAACTGAAGAAGCTCATGGATGCCCAGCACTTTCCCTCTAAACTCTTCCCACTGCCTGGCGTTGATACACCTCCGAGAAAGCGAAAGACGCGGTAAGGCGTTTCTTCGTGCGATCGATCGTGCTTAGGCGGCAATCGCAACGATCCTGGGATGCAGAGAACTCACTCGAATCGAGTCAAACTTGTCGAATCCATCTGTTCAAAAGATGCAGTGCATGGAGGTCTGGGGCGGTAACCGCGCGACTTGGTCGCAGTTTACGGTGCCGGGGCTAGACGTCTGGGTTTACAGCCGCCCGCTGAAAGACAGTGCGGGTGGCGGTGACGTTTATTACTTGTCGTCCTGTGCATCTGGCCGGATTACTCGCATGCTGCTGGCCGATGTCTCCGGGCATGGAGCAGAAGTCTCACCCGTCGCGGTTGGTCTGCGAGACATGATGCGGCGAAACGTCAACATCATCAGCCAATCGAAAATGGCTGCGGCTCTGAACGATCAATTTGGCGGAACGGAACGGTTCGCCACAGCGCTGATGAGCACATTCTTTTCGCCCACGCGGTCGCTTAGTTTCGCGTCTGCTGGACACCCGCCCGCGCTTGTGTTTCGCCAGAAGCAGCGGCGATGGGTTTCGGTCGAAGACGAAACATCCGATGGCCGAAACATGCCGATCGGTGTTGTGGAGGATGCCACGTTCGCATCTGCAAAAATCAAACTGGAACTTGGCGACCTGGTATTTAGCTACACCGACGCGCTGTTCGAAGCCAAAGATTCGACTGGCGACATCCTGCGGACCAGCGGTCTGATTTCGGTTCTCAACGAAGTTGATGTCGATCAACCAGCAACACTCATCAATGATGTCCTTGAACGGATCGGCTCAATTAACGACCAGAACCTGCAAACAGATGACGTCTCCGTGATGCTCGCAAGGGCCAATGGAACCGGTGTTTCGTTGAAAGACAATATTCTCGCACCGTTTCGCTTGTTGGCCAGCAAGATCAGACGAAGTTAGTACCACTGTGCGATTCGGCCGGTCGGCTACTTCAGTTTGTAGCAGACCATCTCTTCCGCGTTCCGAACAAAAAGCATCCCTGAATCGATTGCCGGATGGTTCCATGTCTTGGCAGACATCGCGTCGATGGTTCCAACTTCGTTCAGCTGTTTCGTACTGGCGTCGATAAGAACCAGTTTGCCTGATTCCGCCTGAACAACAATCTGCGACGTCGATTGCAGCAAAATTGCCTGACCAAATCCGTAACGCCCTTTCTTCCAAAAGCGCTCGCCGGTTTCCGCATTGATGCAAGCAAAGATCTGCTTATCAAATCCATACAGCGCGCCATCGTGATACAGGAAGTCGTTGTAGGACGGCTTTAGGTAGCGTGTTTTCCAAACCTGCTTTGCGTTCCAGCTGTCAGATTTTGTGACTTCAACACAAACGCTGTCTTTACCATCGCCGGTTGTGACAACGAGGTGTGAATCGTCAATTTGCTGCGGCTGAACCATGGGGAAGTCGCGAGGATCAAGCACTTCTGCCTGCCAGAGTTCTTCGCCGGAATCGATGGAAAGCCCCTTCACAAAACTCGGTTCAGTGAAGGCGATGTGACGTTCGCCGGCGAAGTTCACCAGCTGTGCCGACCCGTAGTTTCCGTTGGCCGTCGGCATTGACCACACTTCTTCTCCAGTGTCAGCATCGAACGCCATGAGGCCGTTGTCGCCACTACCACCAACGAATGCGACAACCTTCCCGTCTACAACCAAAGGCGATGCGGAAAACCCCCAAATTGGAAGTGTAGAACCATAGTCCTTCATCAAATCGCGTCGCCAAACGACCGTTCCGTCAGAGGCGTTGAGCCCGAGTAGAATCGCCTTTGCGCCAACGGTGTAGACGCGGTTATTGACCACTGTTGGCGTTGCCCGTGGTCCAGCCCCGGAAACGACTTCTTCGAACCGTGATTCTTCTTCGTGCGACCAAATCAGCTTGCCATCGACTGCGTTGTAGCACGTCACGGCTTCCTTCTCGCCACGTTGTTCTTGCGTGAACAGCCTGCCGGACACGACGGCCATCGAAGACCAGCCGGGGCCAACCGGACGTCGCCAGACTTCTTCTGGCGGCTGCGTGTTCCAATCCTGCCGCGACAGCTTCTCTGTGACACGTGAATCGCGATTTGGACCTCGAAAGCCAGTCCAACCAGTGGTGGAAGGAACCCACTGCGCGACGGTGTCGGCCGCGACTGGCGATTCGTTCGCCAGCTTTTCCATCACTCGTTGTTCGGCTGAGGGACTCCATCGCCACGAAAGCTCTGGCATGTACGCACCGTCGAAACCATCCAGTCTCAGCATCGCGAGAAACGCCCAGCCAACGGCGGAGAGCAAAATCGCGGTTCGAACCGATTTCGTAGACGACATCGATCCAGAGACCCAAAACCCGACCACCGTCAGCACCATTGATAGAGGCACACCCAGCATCCAAGCCGCGATTCCACTCCGGGGCGCGGCGGTCGCACCAACTACGGCGGCCAGAACGACAGTGGCCAAGACAACCAATGCTCCACGTTTGAAACCCAAACGCGCAGCAAACATCAATAACAGAGCGAAGGTGCCTCCACAGATCAGCGGGCCGGCCATCATGGCTACAAACCGAATCATGTTGTTCATCTGCGGCAACAGCCAGAACACAATAATGCCAAGCTGAATGGCTGCGATCAGAGCCAGCGGCCACATCCGCAGCTTTTGAACGGTCCCGGGTTGGGAGGACTCGGCCTGACTGGCCTCTGATTCCATTGCCGATTCCATCTTGTTCACTCCCTCTGGTGTGTCTTCTGAATTCTCTGTCCGGTGATCGTACATCAAGACTTGTTTGTAGGTCGTTCAAGACAACTGTCTTGCCACGTCCGGACAACATCGCCAAGTCGTTTCGGCAAACCGACACGATATGCCAGCTTAATTAAGCCTGTCTGACACAATGGCCGCAAGCCGTACTTCACAATGATTGAGAGCGGCTGGAACCGTAGCGGCATCTTCGCCCAAAGTTCTGGTTCCAATAGCCGTGGATACGTCGCCAACAACGACCGATATCCAACCAGCCCCAATGCGGTGCGATAGGAAGTCAGCAGTCGGCCCGTGAATTCTGATTGCCCGTAATCGTCGAATCGGTTCCTGCGAATTTCGCACAGATCTGTGTAGTCACGGGGCAGGTCGGGGATTCCCATTTGAGAACCGAACA
>JBGCDN010000808.1:0-5636 GCA_045105495.1 Planctomycetaceae bacterium | reverse complement strand
CATTTCGTTCAAAGAATCCGAAGTTGCCGCACGTCTTCGACAGCAGCAGCTTCGAGAAGATCTGATGGATCCGGCAAAGGCTGCGAAAGCTGCACTTCAATTTGAAGCCATCGGGCGCGATTCCATTCCGTTCCTCAAACGAGCACTCGAAGCGCATCACCTCGAATCACGGTTCCATTCGGCTGTCGCGTTGGCTTATCTCGGCGATCCATCAGGCGTGCCACAGCTCGCTCAGGCGATCCGCGAAGAACCCAACTATCGCGCACATGCATTCGCAGCGTTGTCTGTCATTGAAGACACCGATGCTTTGTTGGTGCTGCGAGAACTGATGTCAGAACGAAGTCCTGAGACACGCTACGGTGCATTCCGAGCGCTCACGGTTCTTGACGAAACAGACCTGTCGCTGCAAACCGAAAAGTTGCCTGATGGATTCCGGTTCCACGAATTGGACCTTCAGACAGAACCAATGATTCACCTAACCAAGCACCAGAAGCCTGAGGTTGTTCTGTTTGGAAAGGGCCTGAAGTTCAAGCTTCCTGTCGCTCTGTTCGCCGGACGGCACATCATGATTCGGGGTCAGGATGGTGGCGATAGTTTGGTGATAAGCCGTTATCAGGTCGGCAAACCAGAGATTCGCGAGACCGTTCCGAACTCGATTGCGGGCGTCATTCGCCATGCGGTCTCACTGGGAGCGTCCTATCCCGATATTGCCGAACTACTGATGCAGGCTCGACGACAACACAACCTGCCATGCGATCTGGAAATCGATGCCCTGCCGAAGGCTTACAACAGCTTCCGTCGAGCAGGAAATTCATCTGCGAAAGAAGAGCCGAAAACGTCGGACAGCGAAGATAGCTCGATGGACGATTCCATCAAGCTCGCATCAGGAATGGAAATCGAGAAGACAGGCGACGATTCTGGTCGAGCATCCGCGATCGATATGCGTGGCGATGACGAACCGAAACGATCGTCAGATTCCCGGCCAACGTTGCGTGATCGGTTCTCTCGCATGTTCCGGCGTTCGAAGAATAAATAGCAATTCACGATGCTGAAACAGCTTGCACTGCATGGCTTTAAGAGCTTCGCCGATAAGACCGCGTTCGATTTTTCGACGGGGATCACCGGTGTCGTTGGGCCAAACGGTAGCGGCAAAAGCAACGTTGTCGATTCGATAAAATGGATTCTCGGAGACCAAAAGGCTAGCAGCCTGCGCGGCAAGTCGATGAGTGACGTGATCTTCAATGGTTCGTCCAGTCGTCAAGGCAGCGCGTTTGCCGAGGCGACTCTTACGTTCTGCAACGAATCGAACTTCCTTCCGTCCGAACATCCGGAGGTGAGTGTTGGTCGGCGACTTTGGAAGAATGGCGAGTCCGAATATCTGATCAACGGCGAGCTTGCTCGATTGAAGGATGTTCGGAACCTCTTCATGGGAACCGGTGCCGGAGCGTCTTCCTATTGCATCATCGAACAGGGACGCGTCTCTCAGATTCTGCAGACGAACGCGTCCAGTCGGCGATTGGTGTTTGAGGAAGCAGCTGGCATTAGCCGCTACCAAGCCAGAAGAGCCGAAGCTCTACGTAAGCTGGATCGTGTCGAACAGCATGTTGTGCGTTTGACAGACATTGTCGATGAAGCTGAATCGCGACTCTCCAGTGTTCGCAATCAAGCGGCCAAAGCCGCGAAGTACCGCGAGATCCGAACCGAACTGCAGGCTCTCTGGGTCGGTCTGGCTGCGGACGAGTACCGGCGCACTTCGCGGCGGCAGACTGTGCTGGCGAGTGAAGTCGAAGAACTCACGACATCACTGGCGACGATCACTTCGGACCAGGAGCATCTGGAAGCAGAACGAACCGAAACCGAAGCAGCGCTGACTCGTGTGGAAGAGCACTTGCGCGGTCGCCAGAAGAACCGCAACGATCTTCAGAGCCGAATTGCCAGTCTCCGAACCACGGTTCGACACGAACATTCACGACTGGAAGAACTAGACCTCGAATTCGAACGCCTCCGCGCACAGCGGTCTCTGTTGAAGTCGCGGACGCAGGAAGCAACGGACGAACTCAATCGCAATCAGAGTGTTCTCGACAACGAACAGCAGGAAGTCGCTCGGCTAAGAGAACAACTTGCCGACGCGGAGAATCGTTACACCAGCTTTGAAGCAGAAGTCGCTGAAGCACAGACTTCGTTGGCTGCCGACCGCGAGCAGCTCATGAATCAGATGCAGAAGAATTCCGGGTTCGACTCACAGCTCGCAACTGCTCAAAAGAACTTGGACGACGCCGCCAGCGAGATCGCGAAGCTCACTGCCGATTACGAAACGCGAGAAGACGAATTGACAGAATGCGACGAACGATTCCGTCAACAGGAATCGCAAGTCAAATCGCTCGAAGACGAACTCACCGCCGCAGACGACGGCGTTCAGGCGTTGCGATCCGAACGAGAAGACCTTGTCGCCAAGCACGCAGAGCTGGTTCAGGAACTAGCCGGCATGCGTGAAGAACGCACAACGTGGGAAGCCCGGCTGAGTGTTCTCGAAGACTTAGAGCGACGGCAGGAAGGTCTTCGCATGGGGACACGCGAAATCCTGAAACGTGCTCAAACAGAAAAGATGGAACCGTGGACTTCCATCGTCGGCAGTGTAAACGATTTGCTGGACGTCGAACTCGACAAAGCCGCCCTCTTGGAAGTGGCCCTCTGCGATCGATCGCAGCTCATCGTGATTCGCGAGATGGACGCGTTCATCGAATACATCAACACCGGGCGATGTCAGTTGGATGGTCGCGTTGGTTTTGTATCACTTGCAGACATCCGCAATTCACAGTTCCTCTCGAGCCCATGGCGACCTGCTGATGCAGAACTGCCTAACCTCGAAGGAGAACGCGGAGTCGTTTGCGCTGCCGCTGACTTGGCAACATGTTCTGAGCTCACGCCACGCCTGGCGGTTCACTTGCTTGGCGACACATGGGTTGTCGAAACACTCAACGACGCCATCTTGCTATCAGACAAAACGCAGCGCAAGTGTCGGTTCGTCACACTGCAGGGCGAGCTTGTTGAATCGGACGGAACACTCTTCGCCGGAATCGAACTGTCCGCTTCGTCGGTACTCACACGACGTAGCGAGTTGCGTCGACTGGCCTCCGACATCAAGTTGGCCGAACAAGATCTCGTTCACAAGCAGGCAGAATGCGACACCGCAGCCAACGATGTTGCAGCCATCGATGAGAAACTCGAAACCGCGCTCAGTAAAGTCCAATCGCGGTCAGAGCAACTAACAGAGCTCAAGTCTGCATTCAGCCAGATCACGCACGAACGTTCAAGGCTCATTGAAAAACGCGATGAAGTTGAGTCGCGGAAAGCAGCGCTCGTCGAACAGAATTCGCTGTACTCTTCGCAGCTCACAGAATCGCAGGGCCTGCTCGCAGCAGGCGTAGAACTGATTGAGTCACTGAAGTCTGCCCTCTCCGGCGCTGAGACGACACTCGTCAGTTCGCGACAACAACTGGAACAGCTCACTTCAGAACGAACTCAAGCAGAACTCGCGCTCGGCAAGCAGCAAGAACGATCCAACGCGCTTCGTGAGGGTTTGGATCGACTAAAAACTGACGTCGAACAACGAAGCCTGCAGGAAGAAGAAGCCGAACGTCGCGAGGAAGTTGGATCTCAGCGACGCCAAGAAATCACGTTTCGCATCCTGAACGCGACCAGCGAACTTTCGCAGTTGTACCTCCAGAGCGAAGCGATTTTGAACGACGTCCGACAGGAAGCCCTCGAAGAGAAGCGGCTGAAATCAGACCGCAGTGGCGTGGCTGCTCGAGAATCACAACTGGCATCCCAACACCGTGAACTCGCCACACGATTGCATTCATTGGAAATGGAATCTGGCACCCTCGCCCACCAACTCGAAAGCACCGCGGCCCGCATCGAAGACGAATTCCAGTTCTCGCTGGAAGAAGCCGTCAAGTCTGGCGTCTCCGCAATGGCCTCGCATGTAATTCCATCGTTAGCGAAGCACGAAGAAGAACCCGAACCGCTACCGGAGGAACCGGCGACTGAAGAGTCACTAGAGGAAGGGGAAGAAGTCCCCGCCAGCGATGCCGATGCCGTGGACGACGCCGAGTCTGAGTACGAATTCGATGACGAGCTTTTGGACTCCGATGAAGAACCCGATGACGATGATGAAGAGTACGACGAGGAAGAAGACTTCGACGACGATGCAGACGCGGATGAAGAAGAACCAGAATCCGAACTGCTGACGGATAGCGAAGCCGATGATGTAGAATCGGTCCATGATCAGCAGTCTTCAACCCCCGAAAACCAACAGCTCAGCGCTGTCGATCAACTGGACGATGAAGAGTTTGAAGAGCTCCGCAGCGAACTCGAAGAACGCGTGGAGCGCCTACGTCGTCGCATGAAAAACATGGGCAACGTTAGCACTGAAACGCTGGACGACCTGGAAGAACTGGAAGGTCGCTTCGGTGGGCTCAGCCACCAACTGCAGGACTTAATCCACGCTCGTGACACACTCGAAGCGATCGTTCGCCGTATTAACTCGGAGAGCAAGCGACTGTTCACGGAAACATTCGAATCAATCCGCGGTCACTTCCAGGACTTGTTCCGCAAACTGTTCGGCGGCGGCGAAGGCGATGTAATTCTGGAGGACCCCGAAGATCCGCTGGAATGCGGTATCGACATTGTCGCCAGGCCGCCAGGCAAAGAACTGCGGTCCATCAGCCTGCTAAGCGGTGGCGAGAAAACCATGACCGCCGTCGCGCTGCTGCTAGCCATCTTCCGCAGCCGTCCAAGCCCGTTCTGTATTCTCGACGAAGTAGACGCAGCACTGGATGAAGCGAACGTCGACAGGTTCGTACAAGTCCTCCGCGAGTTTCAGGAAACGACGCAGTTCATCATGATCACGCACCGCAAACCGTCGATGTCCGTTTGCGACCTGATCTTTGGCGTCACCATGGAAGAATCAGGCATCTCAAAACGCCTGACCGTCCGCTTCGAAGACGTCAACGACAACGGCGACTTCAACATCCCCGAAGAAGAACGCCCCGCCGCATAGAGCAACGTCCCGTTGCATCGGGTGCCGCAGCGAGGTTGGAATGGCGTTCATCGTAAGCTTCATCGCCGCATGGGCAGTCTGTGACCAAACATTAAACGCTAAGACGGCAGTGCTCTTAGGCACCATATCTTGCGAGTGCCAACGATGAGCTCTCGGGCGCTCTGGACAATATCCATCTTCAGTGTCGAAGTGATATCGGATAGCGAAGTCGTTTTGTCGGCAACCAAGCCATAGCCGGTCAGTCGGCTGGAGACACACTCGTCGGTTTGAAATGGGTTATTCGGCACGACCTCACGGCCAGTTTGCGAGAACACTGCTCGTACCGCGGTCGCAACTCCGGGATGACTGTCGAGTAGCTCTTTCAGATTTTGCCTTGTAACAAAGTCCGTCACCCATCGGGCGGTTGGGTAACGTTCAAGGACGGCTTGGATATTTGACAAGAACTGGTTCATCTCAGCATCGCCAAAGTAAAGCAGCAGGCCTTCGGTCACCATTGTGAACGGACTGTTCGTATCAAGGTTTTCAATCGCCGCGAACACACTGTCCCGATCCAAAACATCAGCCGCACAACAGT
>JBGCDN010000807.1:0-5236 GCA_045105495.1 Planctomycetaceae bacterium | reverse complement strand
CTGCACCACAACTTCGTGTTCTCTCGCGATCCGCACGAAGAGTTCGAATACATCTATCGCAAAGGCGAACCGGCTCCCGATCCGACCTGCTACGTGTGTGCTCCATCGCTAAGCGAACCGGGTGTCGCTCCCGACGGCGGCGAGGCGTTGTACATCCTCGTTCACACGCCGTATCTGAGACCGCATCACGACTGGTCGAAGATGCTGCCCGATTATCGAAACAAGATCATCGAGAAACTGAAGAACACGGCTGGCATGGAAGACATCGAAGACCGCATCGTTTTCGAAGACGCGTTGACTCCAGCAGACATCGACCGTCGATACCATGTTCTCAACGGAGCCATCTACGGACTGGCCAGCCACGGCCGATTCCTCGGCGGATTCAAACCAGCGAATCGCAGCCCCGACCTGAAAGGCCTCTATCTCTGCGGCGGCGCGGCTCATCCGGGTCCGGGCATGCCGATGGTCATGATGTCCGGCTGGATCGCAGGCGACGTGGCCGATCAGGATTTGAAATCGATGACGGTCTAGCTGGAATGCGGCTTTGCGAAAATAAGACGCAGGAGACTGCGATCCGATTCGTGGGGATCACTGTTTTACTATGTGCGCTACCTGCGCTCGTCTCGCGAGTGATCTATTCCACCACGTTCGCAGTGTCTGCGATGCGGCAAGGTTCGATCAACGGCCCTGAACCATCGGTGCTCTTACCGGGCATGGTATTTTCTCTCACTCTGTGCGGGGCGTCGATACTTCTCGTCTTGAGAACCAAGTGGTTCTTACGGCTAACCAGCACAACAAATCAGCCAGCAATGATCCGGTTGGGTGATCGCCAATTCTGGGTGTGCAGCCTGCGAGCAGTTGGTATCGCGGCTTGTCTATTCGGAGCAGCGTGGTTTGGTCACGCCGTATTCCGATACCGGTTCCAACCATCATTTCTCGGCCCATACAGCCTGGCAGAGCTCCGATGGCAATTTGTGGGTGCAGTCTTTTCGATTGTATTCGGGATAATCCTGGCAACACTCACACGCACACTCGGGGTGTTCTTTCACGACGCAGAGGTTGCGTCAGGCGACGGGAAAATCCTTTCTGATCGCCGACTGCTGAACGACGCCATTTGGACCGCTGTCGTATTCGCAGTGGCATTTCGACTGATGTGGATTGCCCGATTGTCGACATGGTGGTTGGAAGGCTGGCTGAAAGAGCAAACGTCGTTGTTCCAACTTCGAAGCCTTGTCGGTGAGGCCATCGGATCTGCGGTCTGCTTCTTGATTCTCAGGTATCGATCGCATCTCGTTCGGTGGTTCCAACCTGCTGATTTCATCTGCCCTGCGTGTGGACTCGACCAGTCTGACGTGACCAACTGTCCGGAATGCGATGAACCGATGCTTCGCAATTCGGCCGACAGCAATGCCTTCACCGTGAACCGCCGAGCATCGTGGAGAAAAAGTTGGAGCCGCATTGCTGCTCTCACCATGCTGGGTTGGGTGGCAGCAGTCGCAGCAACTCGCGGGTCCTTTATGTTCTCGATCGCCACTTATTCCTCCGGGAAACTTCCGGACAACTGGACTTCTAGTTTCGTCATGGGCGCAGGAGCTCCGATGCTGTTTGCAGCTTCTTTGGTCCTGTTCACCATTCCCGGTTCATTCAGGCAGGTAAGTGAACGCGACACTCTGCGAGCTGTCGGACTCCGTTTGACAGGGCTGATCATGTTGATGCAAACCGCCTATCTTTCTTTTTTGGTAATCGGGTACCTGTTGCGAGCGAAAACTGGTCCGTCGAGTGCCAGCTTTTACCCATCGGGACTTGTTGCAGCGGTACAATGCTTCGCTGCGTTCTTGATTGCGTGCTGGCTGTTCAGAAGATCGCACATCGAATTTGCAGCAGCCCAAACAGATAGTTCCATGGGCTGAATTCAAGACATCGCGATCCAACTATGGCTCCGCTGCTTTCCATTATTGAAGCTCAAAAATCGTACGGTTCTCACCGTGCGCTAAGTGGTGTGGATTTCGATCTGTACCCCGGTGAACTGTTGGCACTCCTTGGGCCGAACGGTGCTGGTAAGACAACGCTTATCCGAGCGATCTGCGGGCGACATCGACTGGACGCCGGTTTTATCGAGCTGATGGGCGAACCGATTCGCCACGAAGACAAACGCCAACGAGCGATGCTGGGGTTTGTGCCGCAGGAGCTGGCGATCTATCCGGACCTAACGGCGGAACAGAACCTTGATGTGTTCGGACGACTGCATGGAGTGACCGGTTCGCAGCTCGAGATAAAAATCGAAGAGGTTCTACGTTGGACACAGTTGGAATCGCGTCGTCACGATAAAGCCGGTAGTTTTTCCGGCGGTATGCAGAGACGACTGAACATCGCTTGCGGTGTTCTTCACGACCCAATCGTATTGCTGTTAGACGAACCCACCGTCGGTGTTGATCCACAGAGTCGAGAGCGTATTTTTGAAATGCTCATGGAACTCAAGACTCGCGGAACTGCCATCCTGCTAACCACACATCAATTGGACGAAGCCGAAGCGCGATGTGATCGGATTGTGATTGTCGACAAGGGACAAACCATCGCATCGGGCACTCTGCAAGATCTCGTCGCAGCAACAGTTGGTAGTACGCAACGATTGACGGTTCAGTACCAGGACGAAGACGATTCCGAACGCTATCTCGTGACAGAAACTTACGAGCTCTCAAACGTTGCGGACGAACTACCGCAGGTGCTTGACGAAACGGCCAGGCTGGGTCGCGTGGTTGAAGGATTGAAACTTGCGAACCCGTCACTGCAGGACGTCTTTCTGCACCTCACTGGCCGGGAGCTGCGTGAATGATTGGGACTATCATTCGCATTGGCTGGCTGCGACTCCGAAGCAATCCGCTGGACCTCGTTCTTACGTTTGTCGTGCCAATCATATTCTTCAGCATCTTCGCGATGATCTTTGGAAAGGGTATCGGAAGCGGGCAAACTGCGGCAGTGAAGGTTCTCTTCGTCGACGAAGACCAGTCCGTCATTAGCAAACAACTGATGAAGGAATTGGGCGAAGACACCGGACTACGAGACGTATCGACCGACGACGCTTTGGCTCCGGATCGCATCGCCACCGACGAAGCACTTACGCGTGAACTTGCTACCGCCGCGGTTCGAGACGGCAAAGCCAAAGTTGCAATCGTGATTTCAACCGGGTTCCATGAAGCGCTCTGGTTTGGCGATGGCGAACCAAAGATCGAGCTGCTGGCAGACTCGTCTGACCAAATCGCTGCACAGCTTGCCGAAGCCACAGTCCGCCGCGCGGTTGGAAAGCAGGTTGGAGAGATTGAACGCGAGAAAGCAAAGCGGAAGATGAAGTTGCTTTCCGAAAAAGCCAGAGAACGCATCGGAGACTTTGGAGCAATCTCTCAGGGCGATCCCGTTGGCGACGCTATTGTCGTTGAAGACGTTATGGCCAGCGGCAAGGTCAATCCACGCATTTCAATGTACGCCGCAGGAATCGCAGTCCTGTTCATCCTGTTCAGCGCCACCAGCGCCGGAGCCACGTTACTGGAAGAGAAGGAATCCGGAACACTGGAACGGCTACTCAGCAGCCAACTCTCAATCACTCAGCTACTAACCGGCAAATGGCTCTGGATTGCCGGCATCGGCTTCGTCCAACTGGTGCTCATGTTTCTCTGGGCCCAACTCATTTTCGGAGTTGCCTTCCTCTCACACATCCCGGGCTTCACCGTCATGGCGATCCCAACCGTCGCCGCAGCAGCAAGCCTTGCCATTCTGCTGGCTACCGTTTGCAAATCACGCAATCAACTTAACGGCGTCGCGCTGATCGTCGTTCTTACAATGTCGGCGCTCGGAGGCAGCATGGTTCCTCGCTACATCATGAGCGAAGAACTGCAGCAGATTGGCTTCATCACATTCAATGCATGGGCACTGGAAGGCTTCGAAAAAGTCTTCTGGCGAGATGCCCCACTATCTGCACTCTGGCTGGAAGTCACCGTCCTGACAACGGCAAGCCTGATCATGCTTCTCGCCGCCCAAGTCCTCGCCAACAAGCGTTCCGCTTGACCGGGTGCGGCAACCGGGTTGGGATGGTGTTCATGGGACAGGTCTTCGCCGCATGTGGATTTTGACACTCTCTGTGTCAGTCTTTTCTCTTGGACAGCGCTGGGCGTTTGACGTCTCGCTTCCGCCAACCGGTGGCTTCAATCCGATCGAGTTCACCTTCAAGATCTTCACCTTCAAAGAAGGAGAACCAGCCACGCAGAAACTTCGTCTCGCCTGGAAGGCAATCTTCGAACTTCGGATCAGAGTGCAGACATGGACACGCCTCGTTCGCCCAAGCTCGGTGAAGCGGGTCCCAACCGGTGATGACCCAGCGATGGCGGTCCTTGGATTTCGCGGTTGCGTAGCCACGGCTCATGACCTTGTTGTCATTCGTCTGCTGCGTAAAACCTTCCATCGCCTTCAACATGACGCAGTTTTGAACCCGAAGGTCGGACAGAGGTTTTTGAGTCCCGTTCGTCAGCCACATCATGAACTCAACATGATCTTTCCGCACGGTCGCTTGCGTTCCAAACTCAATACCATTCGGGAGCGTTCGCTGCATAACGAAACCACGATCGCGAGTCCGATCCCATTCCAGCTTCGGCAGCGTGATACCTTGCTTTGTCCAGACGGTATCAATGTGCGTGTGAGCCAGATACGTGAGCCCGAGATTTGACCAAATGGCTTCAGGGGCATCGATGACAGCGTAGCTGTGATCATCCCAAGGGCAAAACACACTGAGTTTCGTCTCCCGTTGCGGCTGAATCGCTCCGTCAAGAAACCCAATTCTCGGATGACGGCCCCCGGGGTATGGCAGCACCAACAACCTGTCGTCAGATCGCGGCGGGCGATTGTCACTGCGAATTTGAAACTGCTGAAGCTTGGCCTGGAGAGTAGCTGCGTCCAATCCGGTCACTTCTTGTACTTCTTCCACAGAGAACCGATGGTGCCAGACCATATTCTGCAGCCAGTGCTTCAGCTCGCCATCATTCTTCGTAGGCCGCATCTGATCGTCGGCCTGCGAAATCGTGGAACACAGCAGAGCAAGAAGTACGACTCGCAGCATGGCGTTCTCCCAATTGAACAGCAAAGCAAACTCGCGCATGAAGAAGGGCGGCGTCTTTTCGGACGCCGCCCTCATCTTATCTATATTGAATCCTTCGCGCCGACGACCTTCGCGCCGAACTAGGCGGCTTGA
>JBGCDN010000806.1:0-3392 GCA_045105495.1 Planctomycetaceae bacterium | reverse complement strand
AAGCCGACTTACCCACGTGGTTGGTTCCACTTCATTGACTTCAGCGATTTGAAGAACCCAAAAGAGGTGGCTCGGTATCAGGTGCCTGAAGCGGGAACGCACAACATGTGGGTCGAAGACGACATCATGTACGCCGCCTACTACAACGGCGGTCTGCGAGTCGTCGATATCTCCGGCGACCTGATGGGTGATCTCTACAAGCAGGGACGCGAAATGGCGTTCTTCCTGCCAACCGACGTGGAAGGTTACATTCCAAACGCACCAATGGTTTGGGGACCACAGCCACACAAAGGTCACATCTTCTTTTCCGATTGGAACACGGGTCTTTGGGCCGTAAAGATGTCCGACTAGCGCCTCACTGGATGGGTGTTTGGGGTCGGAGCGATCACGAGCGGAGCCACGGACAACGAGTGAAACTGATCGCTCCGGGGTTTCCCTCGCAGGCTCAGTCCAACCCCGGCCACCCGGACGAAGCGTGCGAATGAAACAAAATCGACACCCTCCCTCAGGGAGGGTCGGAGCTCCGCTCCGGGGAGGGAGAACGCAACCCATGCACTCACACAACAATCTTCGAATCCTAAGCCACGCACTCTGCGTTGCAACCGCCCTGCTCTTCCTTGCCACGCCCGCAACAAAAGCAGACGACCAGCCAGCCAACGACTACTACATGTACGTCGCTGCCGAATCAGCGGACGAGGTCTACAAGGTCGTCTTCGATGGCAAGCAGGCACGCGTCGATGAAGTGATCGACGTAGGCTACCAGGCTACCGAAATCGAAGGCCCGCACGGACTCACCGTTGGCCTCGATGGTAAACACTGGTACCTGTCGATGGCTCATGGGCAGCCATTCGGCATTCTCTACAAGTACGAAACTGAAACGAACAAGCTTGTCGGACGTACCGAACTCGGCATGTTCCCCGCAACGATGCAGATCTCACCCGCATCACAACTGCTCTACTGTGCGAACTTCAATTTGCATGGTCGGATGCTTCCCAGTTCCATTTCGATTGTCGATACCGAAGCCATGGTTGAGGTAGCTCGAACAAGAACCGGTCCCATGCCACACGGCTCGCGCGTGTCTGCAGACGGAATGCATCACTACTCGTGCGCGATGATGTCGGGACATTTGTTCGAACTGGACGCATTGACCTTCAAAGTGACGCGGCGACTTCAGTTGGACGAGAAACAGCCTGAAGCACATCAGTCGTTGGTGAAGCCAACATGGGTTCATCCTCACCCGAAGCAGCGTCTGGCCTACGTGGCCTTAAACGCTGCCGCTCAGATAGCCGAAATCGATCTCGACAAGTGGCGCGTCACGCGGCGATTTGCGACAGACAAAGGTCCTTACAACCTTGAGCTAACACCGGACGGTAAGAAGCTGGTCGTCAGCTACAAGACAGCCGCCAAAGTTGGCATCTGGGACGTCGAAAGCGGCAAAGAGCTCGCCCGAATTCCAAGCATGCGGAAGGTCACACACGGCGTAGCAATTTCACCCGATGGACGGTTCGCATTCGTGACCTCGGAAGGCATCGGAGCCATCAAAGGCGCTTTGGACGTTTTCGACATGCAGACCAATAAGAAGGTCTCGTCCGTTGAACTTGGCTTGCAGGCTGGCGGCATTACGTTCTGGAAATCAGTTCCACGAAAGAATCCCTCGTGATGCCTCAGGCTTGCGGCGTATCCAGGCGTTGGCTTCGACGGTCGTCCTGGTCTGAGACCGCTGCATTTTCGCGGTTGCAGAACGCTAGTTAGGGATGACTGGTCGGTGGGATACACCCGGTCGCGCTTACACTTGACGAAAGTCGCTCATGTTTCCGGCGGCGTAGATTCTATCGATCGATAGACCACCAGTCCGGCCAGCATTGAGCCTGACTTAATTGCTCGCATTTGAGCTATTAGTTCAACCGTCAGCACGGCATCTTTCGGAATTAAGAGAGCTCCGGAATCGGCGAGTACTTCGCGAGCCAACATCATGCCAGGTTCCAAGTCGGAAATGTTCACCTCAAGGAATTTTTCAAGCGCACACTGGTCGACATCGTCTGTGCTTACGACGCTGGATATCGCTTTGACAACCGACGGGTCATACCACTCGTTTTGCCGTTTCGTTATTGCCGCTAGAGCGCCACTTATTGTTTGGTCGGCAAAGTCATTGCGTGAGTTCAGTTGCTTATCGAATGCGTCGGCTACGGCCACAATCTTCGCACCGAGTGGTATATGGCCAGCTCCGAGCGAGTCCGGGTAGCCTGAGCCGTTAAAACGCTCGTGATGATGACGGACGTATGAAGCGGCCTTCTCAAGGTATGGAATCGACCGGACGATCGCTTCGCCTTCCGTCGCGTGTGACTGGAGAGACTTAAGTTCCTTTTGGGTCATGCGACTCTTACTCTTCAACAGAATCTGGCCCGGTAGTGTCAGCTTCCCAATGTCGTGGAGCAGGCCTGCCACCTCGAGTTGCCGAAGGTCGTCATCCCTTAGTCCCATATGGTGGCCGATCTTCTTAGCGAGATCCGCGACCCGCCGGGAATGGTTCCCGATCGTCGCACTGCTTATTTCCATCAGCTGTGCCAGGACAGCCAAAGAGCCAGTGAGTGTTTCGTCTAGGCGTCCGCTTAGCTCTGTGACCTCGCGGGTTCGTTCTACAACGCGTTGCTCTAAGCCCTCGTTTAGCTCTCGCAGCTGTTCGTTTTGAGCCTCAGCCAAGACCCGCAGACGCTGGTTTTCTCCTACTAGATTAAACTGTGAGACGGCAGCCTTTATTGTGGATCGCAGCTGCTCGTCGTCCCACGGCTTAGACATGAATCGCCAAACAGCGCCTTTGTTGATCGCGTCAATTGCTGCAGAGATATCCGCGTAGCCAGTCAAAATAATCCGTATGGAGTCTGGCTGGATTTCACGAATGCGTTCCAGTAGTTCAGTTCCTTCCATGATTGGCATGCGCTGATCGCTTACGACCACCGCGAACTCATTTTCTTTTGCCAGGGTAATCGCTTCAGCTGTGTCTGTCGTTGTAAAGATTTTGCAACCCACACGCCGTAGAGCGCGCTTGCACGCACTAACGATGTTCGACTCGTCGTCAACGAATAGAATGTTGCGACGTGGCTCGTCTGTGCCAGCGGGGCTTGCGAGGTCGTCGAGTTTGGTTTCAGTCAAATCAAGTTGCGAAGATCCAATCATGCTTCTACCTCCTGCTGTCCAAGTGATTGCAGCAGAAAGCTGCGGTGCAGCGATGCGACGTTCAATAGCAAACTATCGTTTCGAACCCTTGTGAACTCAGACAGCGACTCAGAATTGTGGCGTATAGCGTGAGCTTGGTCGCTGGCAATCACGATCGATGGCGCCTGGTCGTCCCTGGAGGAGAGCGGCAGATCGGAAGAGCACACGTCTGAACTCCA
>JBGCDN010000805.1:0-4941 GCA_045105495.1 Planctomycetaceae bacterium | reverse complement strand
CTAACGAACGCGAGAACTTCGCCAAGCAGCTTGAGGCACAACAGTCTCGGTTTGAAAGAACCATCGAGCGAGAGCGTGAGCACTGCCGGGAACTCCTGGAGCACATTACGACGCAGTTCCTAAATGAACTGAAGAAGCATCGAGGAGGCCGTGATGAAGGGCAGTAATTTCTGGGATCGAATTGAGACAGTTCTGGGCGGTAATCAAATGATGCGGGCACTTAAGGAATCGCTCGCAGCTGTCTTGGTTGACCTGAGCAATTCGTCAATCGTAGGCGTCACACCGTTAGCCTGTCAGCTGTTCGGATACCCCGAACAAGAACTCATTGGCGTGCATCTTGAACGCCTCATTCCTGAGCAATATCGCCATCAACATCTCGATTTCGTTGCCGAGTACGAACAGCATCCACGAAGCGCTCGTATGGGCGATCGCCGTCTACCGGGTCTCCGCGAAGACGGCACAGTCTTCACTTCATCCATCTGGCTGGTACCCGCACCTGATGGGTGTGTACTCGCCGTTTTCTTCGAATAGGAAAGAGCAATGGCAAAACTAATTATTGACTTGGACAGATTAAGCGATGAGGCCACGAAGGTTATCGACCGAGTCGTTGACATTCCGCTCACCCCCGATGCGGCTGAGTTTCCACTCATCAAGCAGGGCGTAACCCTCGTCCTGATGGGTCTCGCCCGTGCTGCTGATGCAGCCCTCCCAGGTGATTTTCTTAGCGTCGAATAATTCTGGCGTCCGCTGTGTGGACCAGTCTCTGAAATAGCAGATCGCTGGTTCACACAGCAGATCGCACTACCTCGCGTATGTACGCAGGAGTAGACGAATGACAATTCAAATACTTATCGCGATTTTGGGCGGGCTGCTGCTCGTCAGTGGGGCGGCCTGGGCGTTATGGCGACGCATGAGCAGCCGAAGGTCGCCCCACTTGGACGTTTCCCAGGGATCACACCGAGATGAAGCCTATCGCCATCTCATTTGGCTAACGGAATATGCACGTGGCAATCAGGACGAACAGTTTGTTGACCTGTGCCAAAAGGCATTCGTATGCCTGACGACGCATGACAGTCAGCCCGCCGAAGGAGCTGAATCATGAACGTGGCAGCAAACCTGATGATGTTGGGGGGCGTCCTCCTAGTGTCAGCGTCACTGATCTCAACAGAGACCGATGCTGACCCTGAGCAGCTGCCGGCAGTTTCTTCGTTCGCTCGTACGGTGGCCGAAATTGTTCGAAGTGAACCATTGCAAACTCGACAGCTGCTTTACGGGAAGTTCAAGGCATTCGCCAACTGGGTCGCTTCTACAAAGCAGGTAACAAATACGGCCCAGGTCGACTCTGTTTACTCGTCGGCTCGGCTCGGTGTTTCTGTTCCAGCCCTTGGGTCCGTGATTCAGGCCGAAGCTCAAAGGCGAGAACTACTAAAGCCGGTTCCGCTTGATGATGCCAGAAACGATTGGGTGGCATTCCTTGAAGAACTCGCGATGGGTTGTCGCTGGGCTGAAGAGCTTGAGGCAACTGAAGGAGGGCCGCCCAATGGCTAGTCAATCACAAGATTACAACACCGAAGGCTGGGTCAGGAATGACTCAGAAGTCGGCAAGGTACTTGGCGAGCTGAAGTATCCCGTGTTCCGTTACGCAGGCACAGCAATACGTGGCAGTGGCCGAGGGAAGACCATCAAGACATGGAAGATCGTGAAACAGGTTGCGGGTCGTCATATCGAACGCAACCAGGGCTCCGTCGGTTCCTGCGTCGCCTTTGGTCTCGCAGGAGCTGCGGATGCTCTCCGGTGTATCCAGATTGTCCAGAAGAAGACAGGAGAAGAGTTCCGGGCTCCACTTTCACCGGAGTACTTCTATGGAGCTTCGCGCGTTGAGATTGGACAGGGTCAACTCGCGGGGAGCGACGGTTCGTTGGGGGCGTGGGCCATTCGAGCCTATCAGGAATACGGCTCGCTTCTACAACAACGCTACGGGTCGGTGGATCTCAGAAAGTATGACGAACGTCGTTGCCGGACGTGGGGTGAGAATGGGGTCCCCGACGAACTCGAGCAAACTGGGCGAGAACACCCGCTGATAACAGCAAGCCAAGTTGGATCGTTTGACGAGTGCATGGATATCTACGCGAACGGCGGCGTGTGTACCTTTGCCAGTGATCTCGGGCTCACCAACAAGCGAGACGCGGAAGGTTTCCTCCATAAGTCTGGCCGGTGGGCTCATCAGATGTATGGAATCGGAGCAAAAGACGACAGGCGTCCCGGCATCCTTTTCGACAACTCTTGGTCATTCAAGTGGGTTAGTGGGCCGCGACCTGATGACATCCCACCCGGTTCAGGTTGGGTCGATGCTAAGCACGTTGATTGGGCTTGTCTTTCCGGCGACTGCTGGGGCATCGTGAGTGCTCGTGGCTGGCGACCACAACTTCTGGACTTGTCAGACTGGGGAGAAGCCTAATGCGTAAGTTCGCCGTTTTATTGGCTGTTCTCATTTTCGTTGGTTGTCAGGAAGAGCCGCCGGATTCATCTCAAGTGCGGGAGGATGGCTGGGCCATCGCGACGTTCCAAGCTGAATTCGCGATTCAAGCCGCACTCCAGCCTGCCCCATCGGCACCGGACGATAATCTGGATGGTGTGTGCAACACCTGTGGTGGTGACGGAGTGCTGGGCGATGGCCGAATAGAAATACCCTGCCCGGACTGCAGTTCAAATCAATCGCAACGGCTCAAATCGGACGACGCCTCTGAGGAAACGTCCGAACCCGACGTTCGAAGCCACCGAGTACCTCGCCTCCTGATCTTCAGTGCGTCCTGGTGTCCGCCGTGTGCAAAACTCCAACAGTCAATCGGCGCACTACCAGAGACGTGGACACGTGGTAAATCTCCAGCGTCGGTGATTCAGTGTGTTGATGTCTCGACTACAGAACAGAACCTACAAGCCAGGGAGTACTTTGGCGTTGATTTCGATGCCGTACCAGCTGTGTTTGCGTATTGGTCGAAGGAGAAACACAAACAGTTCACGGGGCCGACAGACTCCGCTGTGCAAGTAACGAAATGGTTCAACCGAACTGTGGCAAGCATGCGAAGTCAACGACCCCCAAGGCAGCCGCTCCTCGAACAGCTCGTTGCCGAACTCCATCGCGTGACCAACACAAAAATGCCCGCACAGGCGATTGACGTTGATGTCAGCGACAGGACAGCTTCGGCACCGGCTATCCTCGCAGCGATGTCTGCTGGAAGTTACTCACCCAGTCCGGGAGTAACCATCGAATCTGAGTCAGGGCTATTTCCGACAAGAACAATTCGTCAATCGGACGGCACTGTCAGATTGCACTTTGATCAGCGACCAAAGCTCACGGCAAAGAAATGGATGCTTCGCATTGTCGCTCGAGTCCAATGGCTCGACATCTCTTCTGATGGTCGCACCGTGCTGGTTTCACTCTCCGGATTCCCCGACATCAGGTTGAAACTATGAAAAATCTAAGACACCTCATTTGTTGGTGTGTTGCTGCAACATTCTGCGCTTGCCCAGTGATGTACGCTGATTTGCCAAGGCGACCCAGTAGACCAACACAGCACTTCCTTTCGTTCAACGGAAAGGAACTGGTGAAAGCACTTCGCCGCGCGGGATACAAGGTCGCATTGACCGCCAAGCCCAAGGTGTTTGCTCCGAAACACAAAGCCGGCAAGACCATCACAATCAGCGACGACTGTCCGATCACACTGCTTTGGGTGACTAAAGAATGAACCGTGAAACTCTGATTCAACGAGCCGTGGCGAGCGAATTGCCACAGAAGCAACCGGTTAGATCGCTGATACGCGACCTGGCTGCATGGCATTCAGATCAGTTCGCCCGAGAGAACGGTGTTGGTCGTCTCAGTCGATCACGGATGCGCCAACAGGTTCGCGTTCGGACTCAGAACGACTACGACGTGTTTAAGAAGGATCGAGCAGCGATTCAGTCACGAGTCTTACCGGAAACCTATGAACTGAATCATGTCGTAACAGGCTCCCTCAGTTCCTTCCTGCTTCCGATTCTCATTCGATGGATTGTCTCGTCGGTCACGAACTTCCTGATTCGGTTGTACCTCGATCGCTCAAGACTTGATGAAGTCCTCGGACGATGAAGTAGGTGTATATGAAACGCCCAATTCGATGGTGGACTGCCGCGATAATCATGTTCTCAACAATTGGTTTGCTCGCCTGGGATGTCTTCGCGTTTGCTTCCGGCGGGATTGATGCAACGGTAAGCGATGTGTTCACGGATTGGCTGGGGCTCGCGGATAACCCCATTCCGGCCGCAGGCCTGGGGTTCGTAGTTGGTGGGCTTTTCGTTCACTTCATGGGCTGGGCGATGCCACGACCGAGAAGATAGTCGGGCTGAAGACTCAATCCGAGGACCGTTGGTTGAAGCTAAGAGCCAACGCTTTCTTCCTTCGCTTCGGCTGCACTATTGCCAAGCTACGTAGTCCGATTCGCCTTGGTCCGACGGTGATCCAAAGCCATCCGATTGTGCTGGAAAGAAGCTCAGATAGTCTGCTGATTCGCAGAGAGTTTGCTCGAATTCTGTACCGTCTGACGTGCCAATCGTGATTAGTAAGTTGAACCACGATCACAGCAAGGGAGCACAATAGATGACGATGTCTCAGTTCATTCAAACAGCGGGAACCACATTCTTTGGTGTCGAATTCGTGAAGGTAGACGGCTCGGTCCGGCGAATGGTCTGTCAGTTCCGAAACTTCCACAAAGGGAAGGTCTGTGTCACAGAACCAGGCCAGGGCTACAAGTCGTTCTACCCCGGTCGTATTCTCAGGATCAGGATCCGCGGAAATACCGTGGAGTGCCCATCAGCTAAGCGATTCCTGAACCATCGATTCCGAAACCACTACAAACCACTGAGTACTTGAATATCCCCAATCCTCGAAATCAGTCGAGCTGTTCT
>JBGCDN010000804.1:0-10985 GCA_045105495.1 Planctomycetaceae bacterium | reverse complement strand
CGGCAGCAGAAAAACTACCTGTAGTTCGTCAGGCGCTTACAGTTGTAGTGATTCAGATGCGGATCGCCCCTTTCGCAGGTGATTGTCGTAGAAGTCCGTCATTAGGATTGCAGTGGCATTGTCGTCGACTGGCCAAAGACTCGTAACCACCACTCGCGCACCCGCTCGGATGAAGGCGCGTTGCAGACCGAACACGCCTTCGCCCTCTTCGATTCTTCCCAAGCCACTCTCACAAGCCGAGAGGACGACCAGTCTTGTCGATCGAAGATCGAGGCTTAGGATTGCTTCAGCACTAAGAAGGCCGGACTTGCCTGGTCGCTCTGGCGTTGCCGTATTCGCACCAACCAGAACGAGTCCGGATGCCAAAAGCGGGTTCCGACTGACTACAGACTCGAATCGAGTTTCGAAGTCAGGGTCGAACCGCTGGTTTGTGGCGAAGTAGTAGCCATGCGTCGCGAGATGAATATGGGATGACTTGGGCATTGCTGTCAGCACACGGGAGACAGTGGCTTCAGAACCCGACAATTGTTGGAACCCGAGTTCTTTCTCGGTGACCAGTTCCTTGATTGCCGCGAGTTCTTTTCTTGCACCGGGCAAGCTTCGCCACCGCTGCTTTGATGCATTGGGAGCAATGCCGTAATCGATGTCACCAACCGCCAACAGATTGGCTGGCTCTCTGGAAACTCTAGAAGGCTCTGGCCCAACGACATCTCTTGCCGAGTTGGCGACTACAATCAGATGTTGGTGGCCGAGATAGCTATCGTCGAGAGTACCGGGAAGTGCCGCCCATGGTAGCCGGTATAGTTTTCCAGCCGGGCAGACAACGATTGTGTCGTTGTCCTTTACCAGAGGAGAGATTCTTTTCCACACCAGATCGTAAGTCTCACGGGCTAGTTGTGGACTTCGACTGGATTCCGTTAACACTCTTCGATCGGTGACTCCACGCCCCTTTTGCGAGGAAATCGCTTTGTGCCAATTCGACACAGCTCGATCGATCGTTGTCGCCTTTCCCAATCGGACCCATTCGACTTTGGTCTGGTTTCCTCCGGATGGCGTCACGACGAATGCTTCGTATGAAGACTCTTTGTCTTCTATTCCGGCGGAGCGTACGAATTGGACGACTGTCGCATCGCGTTTTGATTGGTTGAGACCCGGCCGGCTGTTTGCCTTTCTCAGTAGCTTCACAGCGTTTGGCCAATTCGTAAGCTCGCGTTCAAGTTGCTCCTTCTGAGAGGCGATCGTCTTTTGATCAGCAGGGTTGGCCTGAGCAAGCCGTCGTCGGAGCAAAGCCAGCTCAGCCCAGCGATCGGGCTCCAGACCGCGAAGTTGGCGGCGGACTTGCATTGCCCTTTCGACTGCCCCTTTCACAGACAGAACGGCGGCGTACGCGCGATCTGAATCTGGCTCAGCGCTTGCACCGAGGCTTGCGATAAGCAGGCCAAGAGTGTCATTTAGTCTCTTGCGGAACCGTAGTGCTTCCGCCTCAGACAGCTTGAATACTGCCGACTCGGTCTGTGCTAACTGCAGTTGAAGTAGTTGGCTCGCCCGCGCGGTTGCCTCTGTGTAATCGCCAAACTGCAGGAGCGACACTGTCAATTCTCGCAATGATCGAGACAACTCCTGCTCACTCGTTGCCTCAAGACTGGCATGATGCGCACTCAGGCAAGCCGCCTTCTCTCTACGAATGCGGTACACGATGCCAAGCGACCGATGTATGTTCTTCCGGTCATGTTCCGGACAGTGCTCCAAAGCTCTCTGCGCACTCACCAGCGCTGCTTCCCTGTTACCGGATCGTGCTTGAAGAACGGGCAGCAATTCCAACGGCTTACTCATGAGATGTGGTCGGCTGTCAGGAGCATTTCTGAGGATGGACTCGACTTCGCGTTGTGCCAGATCCCATTGCTGTTTTTGCAGGTGGATGTTCGCAATGTCGCACTGCGTACCGACGAGCTCTTCTTGCGAATCTTCACGTATGATCGAGCTGCATTTGAACCACGGCAAAGACTCGTGGAGTTCAGTCATACCTTTGTCAAGGTCACCCAACGCCACGCTCGCACGCCCTTTGTCCCTCAAAGTGGTGGCCAGCAACAGTTGCTCTGCCGGTGTGAGCGTAGGGGCGGTTCGAAGATTCGTAAGTACTTCCTCCCGCAGACGCCGGGCAGCTCGATACCCGCCGAGCTCCCAAAGAGCACTCGCGGAACGGGCCTTGCACACATTGATGTCGATCGTCTTGAGTACGCCGCTAAGTTCCGCACTTTCTCTGGCTTCGGTGAAACACTCTAGAGCCTTCTCCATCTTTCCGGCGCGTAAGTAGCTGCTCCCAAGACTAAGGCTGAGTTGACCAACGCGTGGATCAGCTGCACCCGCAACGCGTTTGGCGGTCGCTCGCAACTTGGTGAGATGCGACTGGTACTCGGCCTGCCTGCCTGAAAATACACGACGGATGTTTGCAAGTTGGTGGGCACATTCGATTCCGCGGATATTGTCGGAAGGAAACAGGGCACGGAACACCGCATACTCTGCTGACACTACTTCTTTCGAGTCTCCATAGAGTCGTCGTTCTGTAATTGCATCGAAAAGCCAACGAGCGTCTTCGTCACTCAAAGCCGCTAGCTGTTCAAAGTGGTCCAATTCCACAGTGGCCCATCGTGTGGCTGCGGAATCCGTACCTCGCGTCTGCGCCAAGTCCCTGGCCAGTGCGCTTAGCACTTCAACTCCTTCAGCGCGACGCTTTTCAAGTTCGAGTAACCTCGTCAGCTCAACCGCTACCTCGACCGCCTCGTCTGAAGCCTGCTTCCCCAACTTTCGGAGACGATCCAAGGCGGTTTTGGCAACATCGATTCTGACCGGTGCCGGTCTCGGTACCCTGATTGGTATTAGGAGCTCACGGTGTGACTGAGGCTTGGATGAGCCAGGAACTGAGGACGCAGCGACATAGATGTACCGAAGCCCATCGTCGGATGGCGCGATAGTGAGTGGTCCTAAACAGGCCCACACGTTACGCCGAACATGCGACTCCGGTTTGTCAAAGGTGGAGAAGATACGGATCGGCTTGTCGTCCGAATTCCAGCCTGACACGAGGTATACTGCTAGGTTGCTGGAGAGCGTCGGAAGGAAAGACAGGATCACTTCTTTTCGGGAGTCCAGCTCGATAACACCATCGGTTCCTTCGATTCGACGATTCTCTGCCTGCTCGTAGGCAACCCATCCATCGACATGAAAATCACGAGCGAGTTCGAAGTCAGCCAAGTGGGCTTTTCCCGCTGCAAGTTTGACCAACCGATCTCTGAACGTCTTGCTGTTCACTCTCCCTGGCCCATCAGGATCTGTTTGAGCCTTGCCCGACTGTGTCGCTGCGGTTGTATTGTCTTCAGTGGGCTTTGTCGCGGCCAAGACTTCGTACGGGATCAACACCTCGCTGACCTTTTCATCCAAGCGGACGCCCCGCGTCTTGAATTCCTCGCCGCCCGCAGTGGCCACGATGTAAAAGTATTCCAATCCGATTGACAGGTCAGTACGGACGCTGACCAAGGCTGTTTCGAGATCTTCGAGTAGCAGAAAATCACGATCTCTCTCCGACGAGTAGATTTCGGTCACGTCGACCTGGTCGCCATCGACATTGACGCTGTAGATGTCCAACTTGCAGGTGGCTGAAGAGAACGCGCCGATCCTAAGCTTCTCATTGGCGACGAAGGTGTACTTTCCCTGCTTCGGGCGCAGCGGGTCTGCGCTACTCTCATACGAGAACTTAGGCTCGACCTTGAAATCGCTTCGCAGCATGAAGTCGGCGACAGAGATATTCCCTGCTGCGAGTTGCCTGATTTGCGTTCCAAACTGCTCGGACTCAATTCGCTGGCGAGACGCTGGTGAGTTGATACTTACTTCTGTGGATTTTCCGCCGCCGACGCCTCTTCTGTTCAAGTAGAGAAACAGCAGTCCACAGACTGTAGCTGCAACGAATATGCCAACGCGCCAATCGCGATAAAGCGGGCGCGACCGACCGTCGAGCCAGTTTCTTAGTGCATCGGCAAGATCACCTGCAGTAGCGAACCGATCGGCCGCCACCGGACGAAGGCACCGAAGGCAGATTGCTTCCAACTCGGCAGGTACGCGTGAATTCGTTTGCCTCGGAGGTTTGACGCTCTGCGACAGAATTTGATCCGTGAGCTCTTCGATGTTTGTGCCCGAAAACGGAGCGACTCCCGCGAGCAACTCGTAGAGTATCGCGCCAATAGCCCAGATGTCTGACCGACCATCGAGCCAGTGTGATTCGCCACGGAGTTGTTCTGGCGACATGTATCGCAGGGAACCGGCGGCTTCTCCCTTGGCGGTCGATTGTGAGGATTCGTGTACCGCGAGCCCAAAGTCAACGATTTTCGGGCGACCGTCTACGGTAGTAAGAATGTTGCATGGGTTCAGATCGCGGTGAACGAAACCGTGCTGATGTGCGTAGTGAGCTGCGGCGGCGACATCAACGAGTATCCTGATGCCCTGCTCTAAGCTGACACTTCTCGCACCGATCTCTGACCGGAGAGATGGCCCCTCAAGCAACTCCATCACAAGGAGCGGCATGCCGTTATCTTCGAGGACAACTTCGTAAAGCAAAACGATCGAAGGGTGATTGAGCTTCGCGAGAGATCTGGCTTCTTCCGCTAGCCGTTCGACATCGAATCCGGTCCATGCGTCTCCCGGCCGCGGTACCTTGATGGCGACGTTTCTATCGAGTTCGGTATCGGTCGCTTCGTAGACTGTGCCAAAGGCACCCTGCCCAACCATTCGCACAACTTTGTACCGTCCGACCATGTCACCCGTTGAGAGGCGGGTTTCAGCGACAGCCGTATCACTCAACCGGAACGCAACTCGAACTGTCTCTGTATCGTTGGCGAATTGCTGAAGGTAGCTGTCGGCGAGTGCCTCCCTCTGTTCGGGCTTCGATTCGAATTCGATTAGAAGCGGTAGTGCGTGCAGCCGCCACGGTTGTCTCTCGTAGCGATTTGTGAGCCGACAACTGGCTCCAGCAAACGGATCAGCCCCTCAGTGCCACAAATACTGAAAACACGGATACCAGCGGCATCCGTCGCATCCATCGGGGGTGGTTACGCATGACCCGATTCGGCGTCCCCATGCCGATTCGACGAGAACAGAGCAGCCTTGCGGGTCGCGTCGGGGAGAGATCGCCAGACTTCCACGACTGTCCAGATATCGATGATATCGTCGCAGGAACTGCCGACGCGTCTGGGCCATTCCGCACCCAGCTTTGCTCTATCTACCTTCGAGAGCGCCAAGAGCGGGTTTGGTCACGGCGACCAGGTCTTCACGAGGTCTTGACGGTGTAGGTCTTGGGGAACGCAATCTCCCAACCGGTGAGCTGAACAAGGTAACCGTGAACCTGCCTTGCTCGAGTCGTGACGAGGCGGGCGACTCGATCTTCAACCGGAGGAAAGCTCTGCGCGAGGTTTGCGACGACGGCTTCGCGTGACTGTGGGTGACGCTCAACAATTCTCATCATGGCTTCAACGGCTGTCTTCGCCGTCATGTTCCTCGCAGAACCGCGCGCGTGTGGAGCAATCGTTTCAATAGAATCTCGATTCCCACACGCCCCGAGAGCCTTTATCGCATGTGACCTCAGCACGTTGAAGTTGCGGCTGGGTGCCGGATTGCTGACAAGCCCCGCAACGATGTCAATGACGTCACCCGCTCCGGTCTTACCGATCGCGTTCAGCACTTCGTATCTGATCGCATCATTTGGAATCCTGAGCAGCTTTCCGGCCTGGCGAGTCAACTGCTCAAGCTCTTTCTGTTCTGTCAAATACCTCGCGGCGATTAGCTGAGCCACGACATCGGCTTGATGTCTAGGTTCGCGGTCGCAGAAGCAAACGCTTCGACAGTTCGCCCGACTTCTCCGATCGCTTCGAGACTATGAGGATCGATCAGCCACAATTGTGGCCAGCTGGATAGGCTATAGCGGATTCCGATTCGTTCAGCACGCCGATCTGCCTCACCGCCCTTGAAGTCTCGATAGACGTACAACCAGACCGCTTGATCGTAGTACGGCTTTAGCTTCGGTGAACTCAACGTTTCAGATTCAACAATGACACAGTGCGGACAAAACGTCTTGGTTGAGTAGAGAAAGATGGGGCGACCGAGTTTCAACGCTGTCCGTTGAGCCGTCGCAAGGTCACGGACCCACGGCGGTCCGATTGGCGGTTGCTTCGAGTTATAATCGATCCCCTTACTGCGGTCGGACAGCTTCTGGGAACGACGATCACTCCATCGCAAGAACAACTCGGGCCTGTCACACCCGGTCCCGACCGAGCCTAACTTCGTGATGGGAACCGCCAGCTTTCGCTTCACCGTTGTCGGAGCGAAACACGCTTCGTCGTTTCACGCCTGCGTTGTCACTGACAAAGCGAACTGCAGTGACTTACCGGAGACATCGCCGACATCGACAGGCACGTAGACAATTGCGCGGCCTATCAGCCTTGAACGGCTCGCCTCTAGCGGGGGCGTCTTGTTGGAAGCCTTTACGGTTCCAGCCGGGGAGTCTGCTTGCCCGACCTTCACGCGACTCGATTGATCTCCAAGCGGTTTGAGTGTGACTTCCGTCGGCATCACTTGGCCGCGATCGTCTTTGTCAATCCGTTCAGCTGAATTGCCGATGTAGTAACCGTCCGCGACTTCCATCACGATGGCAAGCACCAGCTGATCGCCGGCGTTTGCACTTGCCGCAGACCACGCCGTATCGATTCTCACGGACTCCTGATCGATCCCGTCCTGACCGACCGCCATTAACGCGCATTGGACAGAAACCAAGACGAAGAGACACATCGCCAGACAGCGAAGAGGGAAGGAGTTCATTGTTGATCTCGCAAACGTTCTGATGAGGCAGTCAAGAATACCTCCCTCCGTCTACATCGAAAGACACGATAGTCGAAACCCCATGATTCCGCGGTCGTTTTCGGAACGAAACTCAGGTGAGACGTACAGGAACTTGAATCACCAGCATCTATTGGACCGCGATGGTTGTCGAATCAGCCAACTGCTTCGGATCGACGTCGCTGGTAAACTGCGTCGGTCATCAGCAACTTTGGGCCAAGCCAGAGAAACCCTCGGTGTGCGTCATCGAGGCCTACCCCGACCCCACAATTCTCTAGTCGCCATCGATGTCGTCGTCGTCAAGGTTTGCGAAGAACCAGTCAAGCCCGCTACCTCCAAGCACCGAGTCTGGGTCGTTGTCGTCGAAGATCGTTTGGCCGTCGCCCGTATCGATCAGGAAACGATCTCCGTTAAACCGTTGCAATGACCCAGAACCATCCGTCAGGTTCGCTTTACGGACTTCGAAGTTACGGCTTGCCCGCCACTCGAACGCTATCAGTCGGAGGTCTTCTTCCGAGAAATTGGTCGAACCAGCAATCAGGATGTCTGAATCAGCACCGGACGCCAGATTGTCAGCCCCAGTCCCTCCAACGAGGATATCTCTGCCCGGGCCACCAGTGATCATGTCGCCGCCGCCGTAGCCCAGTAGCAAGTCACTACCATTACCACCCTGGATAGTGTCATCGCGACTACTTCCGTAAACGGTGTCGTCCTCGTCGCCTCCTGTGACTTTCGTATCTACCAAGCCTGTCACATACACGGTGTTGTCCCCTGAACCACCGAAGATGTTTCCGCTCGCGTAGATGATGTCGGAACCAGCCCCGCCACGCACGATGTCCCGACCTGCTCCACCGCGAATTTCATCACGATCGCTGCCGCCGTGAATCGTGTCGTTGCCGTCCGTTCCATGCGGATTATTCGCCGAAGGTTCGAAGCCCCAAATTTCGTCCCAGCCCGACCCGCCGATAATTTCGTCGCCACCTGCGCCGCCGAATAACGAATCACTGCCTGCTCGGCCCATCAACGTATCACGTCCACGGCCGCCGACGAGAAGATCGCTCAAGAACCCACCTTCCAGAGAATCATTTCCGTCGCCGCCGTATACTCGGCTCCCGTAGCCACTTTCAACAACGATATCGTCGCCACTGCCCGCATTCACGTAGTTCGAGCTTCTGCCAGAGTCGATGATGTCATCCCCCGCACCACTTCGAATCGTATCGGGGCCGTTTCCAGTCGTAATTGTGTCGTTGCCACTTCCTGTGTGCACCAACGTTGGCGTCAATATGAAATCGGCGATCTCCAAACGATTCGCTCCGTGCCCAAGTCGCGCTTCGATTCTTTCGACATCGTCGCGTGGGAAGGTTTCGACTTCGTCATCGAGTGTGACTCTCAGTTCATCGTCGACCACATCAATCGTTGCGACCGCGTCCCGATCGTCACTTGAGATCAGCACGGTGCCAGAACCCAGGGCAATGCCGTGAATATCGTCGCTTTCGATGTAGATTCGGTGTGAAGTGCTGCCAAATACTGTGTCGGCCAGCGACCCGGTTATGTCGAACCGGAAGTGTTCGGTCGCCTCGAATTCCTCATCGTCGATAATCGTCAGCTGAATCTGTTTGGTTTCTCCAGCCGTTCCGGCGAAGCTAAGCGTTTCGATGAAGGCAACGAAATCGGAACCCGCTTCCGCAGTACCGTCCAACGATGCGATGTCCAATGTGAACGACTCACCCACGTCGGTTTTCAGTTTGACATCAAACGTCGTGGTTAGACTGCTGTCCGCTTCGCTGAGTGTCGGGCTGACCGGTGTAATTTCCAGAACCACATCGACAACCTCCGCGGCTCCAATATCGACAGCACCACCCGCGAGACGAGGAAACCCTCGACCGCGTTGGTCTGTTGCCAGATCGATGGACGTACCGGCGTCAATCAACGGGCTTTCGGGAAGCGGCATCATTGTGTGAGTCGAGCCACCGTTATCAGCGAGTTCACTTAGTTGCGGCAGAATTGGTTCGTCTTTACTGCCAACCATGTTGCCATCTTCATCGGGCACGCCACCGTTGATTTGAAGTCGTGCGTTGCGATTGGTTCCGAAGAAGTTGTGACGAGCTTCGTACCAATCCAGAGAGCTTCCGAACGCAATCTCCTGCTCCAGGTCAGAAGAGCCGGCAAAGTTTCCAGCGAGCACAGAGTTGGTCATCGCCAGGCCACGGTTGGACCAAATCCCACCTCCCGACGTTTCGGCAGAGTTGCGGACAAAAGTCGAACTCTCAACCGCACTGTCCCGGTCAAAGTAAATGGCACCGCCTTCGTCTATCGCGCTGTTCTCGACGAATGTTGAGTTGGCAATGCGCGCGTCAAAACCTTCGGAGTAGATGGCTCCTCCATCCTGTGCTCGATTGCCAACGAATAGTGATCGTTCGACCGTCAGTTCGTGACCTGAGTAAATGGCCCCACCGCGGTCCTTGAGCTGTCGGTTGTTTATGAACCGTGAACCGTAAACTTCAGCCGGATACCCATCCACGATGAGTGCTCCGCCTATTCCAGACGGCCTGCCTCCTTCGCCGTTAGCATAGAACTCAGTGTTGTTGACGACGGTATCAATAGTCGCAATCACGCCCATCACGTTGTTGCGAATCCGACTGTTTCGAATCGCCAGCTGGCTTTCGCCAGTTGGAGACGAGACGCGGACACTGATCGCCGCCAGCATGTTGGTGAGCCGAACTTTGTTGAAACCGACCTTATAGCTACCGCCGTCGTCTCCACGCATTGCGAATCCAACGTCCGACCGGATGCCACGGATCCGAGTGAGGGATGAACCGTTCCTGATGAACGAAACCGATTCCAAAATATCCAACGTCGAGTTAATCTGGATGACGCCGTTGATTGACGGATCGAAGACGATTTCGTCGTGCCCATCACCTGCTTCAGAACCATCAACGGATTGGTTCGTGTTCGCCGCCTGCAGTGCTTCTCGAAGAGTCACCGCATTGTCGTCTTCTATTGCGTCGCCCGCCGACGTGACGGTGATGGTTGCGAGAAGGGCCCGTGTCTCCAGTTGTTCAACAGCCGGTGACTGTGTGTGCATTCGACGTCGCCGCATGACTCTACTCCATGAAAACCAGCGAGACCTGCTGCAAGCGGCCCGCCTGACTCATCAGATGGACGTTCATCAGCACCCTTGCCGGACGGCCATCACGACGTTGGTCCTTCCTAACCGCAGCTAAGCACTGAACACAAGATCGCCACACCAGAGATCGACCAATGGCCAAAACTCGAACGGTTGAGCAACCGCAGAAGCGGCATGTCTTGCGTGTTCGTCGGGCGAGAGTCTGAAGGGGCTCGGAAGGATTTCAGTCCTGTAGGCCATGACGGTGTGCCTCCGATTCGCGGAGGCAGAGAAAATGCGGACGCAGCCAATAGTGTCCGGCGCTGCACCCGAACGGCAGCACGATCGACTACACCTACGACGACCTCAACCGACTCATCGGCACCGATGAGTATCGCTTCGATGCTACGCCGTTTTCATCCCGCCCTGTCGGCTTCATCATCCCAACTCACGTGGTGCAATGTGCTCCGGTCGAGACTCGAACCAATAGTCCGCTGTGTAACCCGTGTGATTTCAATTAGATGCGACGATAAACACTGAAATGTGAATCTCTCGCAGAGGCCTTCCGTCAATGTGAGTCGGAGAACGACGGCATCATGAACGACAAAACCCTCGGCCACAAAAGGACTTGTGACCGAGGGTTCTTGGTTCGTATCGAGAAGCTCCCCGAGGCGGCCTTGCTCCGTGTAGTACCGGCAATCAGTCTGCTTCCAGTGCCACGCAGAACCATGCTGCTGGCGTCGTTTCTTTCGGGTCCTTGCCACTTGATAAGTCCTGTCCGGTTGCCGCCGGATTGACCTGAGATGAATGTGATCAGACAATGGAAACGGAGCCGTTGATCGGTTCCTTGCCGCCAAGGGGCCGATATACGGGTTGCCGCCCGTGGTCCCTTGGTTTTTTCTTGCGCTGAACAGAGCGTGCAGACACGCGCAACGAGAAAGAGTTTATCGTGCTCAGATTCCTTGCCTCTACGTGGGTCGGTTGCCGCCGAGTATTCCCGCGT
>JBGCDN010000803.1:0-13884 GCA_045105495.1 Planctomycetaceae bacterium | reverse complement strand
GGGAGCAGTGCCATCGTCAGAGTTCCCCGCAATAATCGAATTGTGAATTGTTAGCGTTTCACCGCCGCTGGAATTGAAGCGGATGCCACCGCCGACGCCACTGGTCGAGTTTCCAGAGATCGTGCTGTTGGTCACATTCAGCACGCTATCACGCGCGTAGATGCCACCGCCGTGATCTTGACTGGTATTGCCGGAGATCGTGCTGTTCGACAAAGTCACATAAGCACTGAAGGTCCGGAAACCTCCTCCAGTGCCGCTGGTGTTCCCGGAGACCGTGCTGTTCATCAACGTAAGGCTGGACGGTCCATAGATTCCACCACCGGCGCCAGAGTCTTCGGTCGTGTTCCCCGAGACCGTGCTGTTTGCCAAAGTCACTGAACCGAAGTCCGAGGCGATCCCACCCCCCAGAAAGTTTGCCGTATTTCCGGAGATCGTGCTGTTCGTCACCGTCAGTGTGTTGTACGCGAAGACTCCGCCACCCCATCCGTTGAAGATACCGGATTCGCCGTTGCCACCAGTGACTGTTAGGTTCTGCAGGGTGAGGTTGGCAGCAGTCGCCGTGCCATGAATCACTCGCGAGTTGCCCTGGGCATCAATCACCAGGTCACCCGCCGCGCCGGGGCCGGTAATAGTTAGGTCGTCGCTGACACTAAGTTCACCGAGTGTCAGTCCGATCGTGGAACCAGAGACGCCAAGAGCAAATGTAATCTCGTCCGCACCTGCTCGATCGTTAGCAGCCACGATGGCTTCTCGCAGTGAGAGTTCACCCTCCGAGTAATCACCATCTGCGATGTCCGCCGCAGTACTGACAATCAGATCTCCCAAAAACGGGCCTTCGAATGCCCCGATATCGACTGTCCGTGTGGCATCCGTGTCGCCGTCAACGGTGCGAGCAAACCCGGCACCACGTCCGTCCGTCGTCAGTGGGTTGTCGTCGCTGTCGACTGCCAACGCATTATCGCCCGCATCGATTGCCGGGCTGTCGGCAAGCAACGCGATCGTTTGAACCGGCCCACCGTTGTCGGCCAGAATCGGATCCGTGCCGTCGTTCTCCAGCACTGTGGTCCAGTCGACGTCCAACTGGTTGTTGTTGCCTGCAACCAATCCGGTTCCCGTCGTGTCACCAATGATGCTGCTTTTCACATCCAGATTGGCCGAACCACCGCCCGGGGCCAGAAAGTCAGGAGCCGTGCCGTCGTCCGAGTTCCCCGCAATGATCGTATTGTGAACTGTTAGAGCTTCCCCGTTGTTATTGGCCTTAAACCCAATGCCACCGCCGACACGACTAGCGGTGTTCCCGGAGATCGTGCTGTTCGTCAATGTCACGCGACCAAGATACGTATAGACTCCGCCGCCGTTGAAGGACGAGGTGTTTCCCGAGATCGTACTGTTCGTCACCGTCACGTCACCAAACGCGTCGATTCCGCCGCCATCGAAGCCGCTGCTATTACCAGAGACCGTGCTGTTCGTCACCGACACCGCGCCCCCAGATTTTATTGCTCCGCCATCAAAAGCCGCAGTGTTTCCTGAGATCGTGCTGTTGGTCACCGTCACTGCGCCGAAGCTCGCTTCGATGGCACCGCCAGAGTCGTCCCGAGCAGCATTTCCGGAGAACGTACTGTTGGTCACAATCACATCGCTGTGGCGTGTAAAGATCCCGCCGCCAGTATCGGCACTATTCCCGCGGATCACGGCGTTGTTCACTGCCAATGTGCTGCCTGACAGACTCTCGAAATAAACTCCGCCGCCTAGCCCGCCGAACCCGGCTTCAACGGCATTTCCACCCGTGAGCGTTAGGTTCTCCAGCGTCAGGTTGTTGACCGCATTGGTTGCATGAATCAGTCGCGTGTTAGCGAAGGTCTGCATAACCAGGTCGCCTGGTCCTGGACCGGTGATGGTTAGATCGTCGAGGACCTTTAGCTCACCGAGTGTCAGGACGATGCTGGAATCCAGGTCCTCAGCGAACGTGATCTCGTCCGCACCTCCTCGATCATTGGCGGCCACGATCGCTTCCCGTAGCGAGAGTTCGCCGTCTGAATAATCGCCGTCGACGATGTCCGTGTCTGTGCTGACAATCAGGTCGCCCAGAAACGGAGCTTCGAATGCTCCGATATCCACCGTCCGAGTCGTGTCCTCATTTCCGTCGACGTTGCGGGCAAACCCAGCACCACGACCATCCGTCGTCAGGGCATTAAAGTCACCATCACGGGCCAACGCGCTGTGGCCCGCATCAATCGCCGGGCTGCCGGGGAGCAAGGCGATGGTCTGAACCGCACCGCCGTTGTCAGCCAATGAGGCCAGTAGTGGATTGGTGTTTGTCTGGTCGCCCGTTTCAGTAAATCCAGCCGAGGCATCATCAGAGATGTTGTGGCCGAGTGACGTGAATGTTGTGCTTCCTGCCCCGGCTTGCTGGACGTTCGCTCCAGTGCTGTTGGCGATGATGGAGTTGGCAATCGACAGGTCACTGACGCCTCCAGCGAAGGCCTCGTTGCTAATCCCATAACCTGACGAGTCCACCAATGTGACGTTCCGCAGATGCATTTCTGAGAGCTGAGTGTCACCGGTGACGTTATAGAGAGTATTCGAGTTGCCACTAAAGGTGGAGTTGACGATCCAGCCGGTCGTATTCCCAGCCGCATAGATCGCACCCCCAGCGATGGTGGCCGAGTTGGTCAGGAAGGTGGACTCACGCACCTGATAGTCACTGCTATCGACTACAATTCCGCCACCCACCCCGGTGGTGCTGTTGCTGTCGAATGTCACACGCTCAATGTCCAGGCGGCCGTTTCCATTGTTCAGCCGAATAGCAGACGTCGCGTCCTTGAGGGTCAGGTCTCGAATCGTGGACGCACCACCATCCCCAGTGATGTTGAAGATTTGGCTCGCGTTGTTGCCGCTGATCGAGAACGACGTGCCGAGGCCATTGATTTCCACCTCGTCGGTAACAGGAATCTCACCGCTTGTCAGCGTGATAGTTCCGAAGCTGAAGACTGCGGACTCGTCAAATTCGATGATGTCGGCCCCAGCGGACGCATTCGCATCAAGCACCGCCTGCCGCAGACTGCCGGCACCCGAATCAGCGGTGTTTGTCACCGTAAACGTGGTGAGCAGAGCCCGGTCTTCCAGAGCCTCAACACCCGGCGAACCTTTTCGCCGTTTTCTTCGAATTGACCTGCTTTTCAGATTCTCCAGAGTACGAATTGCCCAGCGTCGGTAGTTGAGTTTGGTGAACAAGGTGAGACCCTCTTATGTCCTAAAAGCCCATGTTTTCGCGGGCAATTCAGCTCAACCGAATCCCCACCACAGGTAATGGCGCAAAGCAATCACGGGTTGCTTGGTCAAACTCGAGTGAATTTTGAGTTTTCGCGTTGCCGCCGAACGGACGCCGTTTCCCGCTGAGGTTGGCTCGACCCGCGCCCAAGAGCTGAACTGATTGACGACGCCATGGTCACACGCCAGCAGAAACACTCGACCAGGCCCAGCACCTCAAGGCAGTCATCGCGCAGCCAGTGAAGCAACTCACGACGTAGTGCGGCAGTTCGATTACCCCAGACGCGGATCACCACGCGACTGTCGAAGCCTGAGAAAGAATCAATGACCGTGGCTGACCGCCTGACGCGGTCAGAGCTGTTCCACTTTACTTACGGTTTGATGCTTCGGTGACGCACGCCGGAGCCATTTAAGCGGTTGCTTTCGGAACGTCGAGGGAGGCGACCGGAGCACTAGCGAACTCGCTCTTGAAGCTGTGAGACCCATCCCGGAACTCAAACTCCACTCGCCGGGATCCCATGGCGGTTAGGAGGGGATCGACTAAATCAAATCCATCTCTTCCGTTTCCAGACGATCCACAGTGTCTGCCGCCGAAGCGAAGAACCAGTCGAGGCCTGAAGCCCCTTTGAGTTGGTCAGTATCGCTGTCATCGAACACAGTTGCGGCGTTCAGATACGCAGTGCCGTTGGGGCCCGTGCCTGCATTGTCACCTCGGATGTTGGCGATGCGTTGTTCGCGAGTTCGCTCTATGTTTGTCCATTCAAGCATGATGCTCTTGAGATCAACGTTGGTCAGATTGGTTGAACCAGCGACAAGGATGTCATCACCTCCGCGGCCTTCGACTCGATCTTCGCCTTCGCCACCGATGGCCAGGTCTGCGTCCTTGCCGCCTTTGATGCGGTCATCGCCGCTGCCGCCGTTGAGGATATTGACTCCGCTGCCGCCGATCAGTTGATCGTCGCCACTATCGGCATTGAGAATGTCATTACCGGCCTGGCCGAGCATCTTGTCGGGGCCGTCACCGCCGGAAAGGGTATCATCACCTTGTTTGCCCTTGATGAGGTCGCGACCACCGCCGCCGTAGATTTCGTCGTTTCCTTTGCCGCCAAACAACTTATCTGCTCCCGCTCCCCCATCGATCACAGCCGGTCGAGTGCTGCGAGAACCCCGTCTCTTAATCCGATCTGCACCGTCCATGCCGCAGATGATGAAGCTGGTGACTTCATTGGGTTGCCAGTCGGTCTTCGTCTTGTTGTGAACAACGCGGAGGCGTTTCCTTGACTCGGTTGTGAACAGCTTATCGTTACCGCCCGTACCGACAATCAACAACACGCCGTCGTGGCTCAGGGAGACACCACTCTCTAGGTCGTCTGAACAAATAACGGGTGAAGCAGAGTCGTTGTCAAAGATCTGACCAACCCCCTGACCATCGGCAATCCCAGCACCCACTACAGAATCCACATTTACGAAGAACGTTTCTGAGTTCTCTTCGTTGGTGTCATCGGTTGTCGGAATGGAGATCGTCTTGACCGTCTCGCCTGGAGCGAAGGTCACCGATTGCGTCGAAGCAGAATAGTCGTCCTGAGAAGTCGCTCCATCCGGACCATCGCCGTCAGCCGTTGAGTAGATCACTGTCACCTCTTCATCGGATGCGGCAGACAACGTCAGGTCAAAGACTAAGCTCGCTCCTTCCACAGCCGACGCGTCCGAGATTCTGACACTGACGCCTGGCTCAACAGCGTCCGCTCCAAATATTCGCACCGCGGCCACGCGTTGATCTCCTCCGATCTGAGTAGACCCGGACACGACAATATCGCCATCCGCCGAGAATGAACTGGTGCCGAAGAAGCCCGACACACCGGGGATATCCAGACTCTGCGAACCATTGGAGCCGAAGCTCGTGTCCAGCTCTCCGGTGGCAGTAAGAACCGTCATGAAGATGTCGCCACTCACGGCCGCCTCAGACACACCCAAGACGACAATCCTGCCATCGCTAAGGACTTCGACAGTGGCCGGATCATCATCGTTATCTGGAGCTGTACCCCCGAAATCCAGCCTGACAGTCCCGCTCGTTCCAAAGGTTGTGTCGAGCGAACCGTCCGCGTTGAACTGAGCCAGACCAAAATCTCTTCCGAGCCCGTTGCTGGTAGCCACAACCAGAATCTTGCCATTGGCCAAACGCCTGGCTGTGCGAACGAAATTGCTGCCACCAATGTCTGCGGTCGCTACTCCGCCGGTTCCGAAAGTCGCATCCAGTGTCCCGTCTGCGTTGAATTGCGCCACTGCCGCATCGACACCCAACACACCCTGGCCCGCTGCCAGGATTCGACCGTCAGGCAGCGCGAAGACGCTTTTCACTTCGTCAAAACGCCCGCCAAAATCCCGGGTCACCAATCCATCGTTGCCAAACGTAGTATCCAGCGATCCATCTGCGTTCAGCCGAGCAAGCGCGAAGTCACTACCGTCTTCTCCCGCGACCACGATCTTGCCATCTCGTTGAATCGCGACTGTCTTCGGACCATCGGTACCACCGAAGTCAACCGTGGTCAGACCATCCGTTCCGAATGCCGTGTCGAACGAACCATCAGCATTCAGTTGATAGACCAGGAAATCGGTCCCGCCATCGGCCAGGACAACAATGCGACCGTCGGGCCGCAGCGCCAGACTCTCAACCGCTGCCTGGCGATTCTCACTGAGCGTCACGACTGAGCCGTCACCGAAGTCGTTATCTGGGCTTCCATCAGCATTGAGGCGAGTAACAAAAAAGCGAAACAACGAGGTACTTGCCGCTCCTCCTATCAGGATTTTCCCGTCGGGGGCCTGAATCGACGTCCGGCTTAGTACCAGCGGCAGTTCACCTTGCCCCGGCGTGCTGAAGTCCAGCGTTCCGTCATTCTCAAATCTGGCGAGCGAGAAATCCCGTCCGGCTGCGAAGATGCCGTCGTCAAGGTTGATCGAGACAAAGACTGGGGGAAAGTTTCCGACAATCTGGTTGTGAGCGACAGGGGTGTAGCCGGAGTTCGTGCCGAACGATGAATCGAGACTGCCATCGCTTTCAAAGCCAGCCAGGAAGTTCTCGGCTCCCAGTTGCCCTGCGACAACAAGGGTCCCACCGTCTAATAGACCGAGCCCGAATGCCTTGACGTCCTCATCGGATCCAAGATCCTCAGCGACCAGACCATCGGTTCCAAATGTCGAATCCAGAGTGCCATCGGTGTTGTACCGAGCAAGACCGATCGCATCGTCGGGCAGCGATTCCGTTAAGCCAACACCAACAATCTTGCCGTCCGGTTGAATTACCAGATCACGGATAATGTCGTCTTTGAAGTTGTCCGGATTTGCGTCGAACTCGGTTTCCACAACCCCGGCGTTACCGAACGTTGTATCCAGCGAACCATCGGTGTTGTATCGCAGTAAAGCGAACTTAAAACCGCCGCCAAAAAACGAACCGTTGTCCGTGTCCGCCCCGCCCCCCAACAGAATTCGGCCATCAGGCTGGACCGCTATCGCATGGCCCTCGTCGTCCTCGAACTCGCCGGCGACGTCCGTCTGCGTACCCCCGTTGGTCCCGAATGAAGTGTCTAAGGTGCCGTCAGCGTTGTAACGCGCGATGGCGAATTCTTCGTCACCCCCGGTGTCACCGCCGGCGACAATTCTGCCATCGGACAAAATAGCCACGTCCCGCGCCCGGCCAATTTCTGCGAAAGCACTGTTATTGAAGCCACCCGTACCGAATGTCGTGTCGAGAGTCCCGTCAGTATTGAACCGCGCGACCATGAAACGTT
Source organism: Planctomycetaceae bacterium (assembly GCA_045105495.1). Lineage (GTDB taxonomy): Bacteria > Planctomycetota > Planctomycetia > Planctomycetales > Planctomycetaceae > CAYNWT01. The sequence continues at coordinate 6,829 of JBGCDN010000803.1, read as the reverse complement.
GGCTGAAACTCGACTCACCCAGCGATCCCGAAATAACGATCTTCCCATCAGTCTGGATGGCCACCCCCTGGGCCGTCCCGGCGAGGTTTTGCGGCGTACTGATGACCCTGCCTTCGTCACCAAAAGTCGGGTCCAGACTTCCGTCTGCGTTGTAGCGGACTAGTTGGATGGTCCCCCCAAATGTGTTTGAGCCTCCAACGACGACGACCTTACCATCCACCTGAACAGCAGAATCGTTACCATCGAAGTCGCTAAACGCTGCGGAAGCAACAAACGCACCCCCATCACCGAATGTCGTATCCACCGTTCCCAACGTAAGCAGCACTCGGCTTTCCAGTGATTCAACACAGCGAGGACGACGAGAACCGGAAGAACTGCGAGATGCGTTACGAAATTTCATGCGGACTGGCCCGAGAATAGGTTGCGAGGCGGTACTTCAACCGCATCAACGAAAAACCCGGATTCGAACGGACACGGTCTTTCCAAATTCTTGCGAGAGCCGCTTAAGAAACCCGCTCGGACAACATCCACGCAATCGCATAGCCCGGTCACCGTGAGGGCTCAACTCACGTGGCTCACAGTTGCGCCCGGGAAACGCGGCCCGAGAATGGAGGACCGAAAACCAGATGGTGACAACGGAGTAGGGACACGCACATCGGACAGGAAATATCCGATGGCGGCTAACCGGCGGCGGCCGTGCTTCGGTGACGCACACCGAGGTGGCCAATCGCAGTTAGCCACAGGACTGCTTTGCTGGCATTATGCTTCCAGCGTGCGAGTTTCCACAACCAGTCACTTTCGTAGAGAACAGGTGCATCATGAGCAGATCGCTGAACGTCTCTGCAAGCGAAGGGGCTATCATCGATTGCAAAGAGGTTCCTCTCTTACAATCAATCCACGCTCGACTATTCGCGACCCACTGAGCACACGGCACCTGCGAAAAGGCCAAGGAGCCGACTAAACCCGTTGGGCAGCGGAAAGTGGCACCTCCGACATGCGTGCAATAGGTTTCTTGCGACAAATGAAATGATGCCAGAGTTTATTCCATTTTGTTTTGCAGGCTGGTGAGACGTCTGAATCCTTTTTCCTAATTCTCTGTCCGACTCTCCTCTTGTTCCACGTTGCTTTTGAATGGGCGGTGAACCCTTGCGATCACCCTGTTTTGTGCCCGAACTCAAAAGCGAAGCGGAACTTAACAATGCGTCTGTCACGTCGTCGGCGAATACAGTCCCCACAACCGGAACAATTGGAACAAAGGGCCCTACTGACAGCAGGTGATGTGCTGACCTCGTTTGGACAGAACGGGTTTCTTGAGTTGCCGGGCGGTCAGCAGCCAATTGTTCAGCCGGACGGCAAGACCGTGACGGTTGGTTACGACAATGATCTGCAACAAATTGTCTTAACGCGATTCGAATCAGATGGGGCACTCGATTTGTCTTTCGGGTCCAACGGTAGGGCTTTAATTCCGGGCGGGGGCAGCACTTTCACAACTCTCGCCACGGAAATGGCTGACGGCAGTATCCTCGTTTGGTCACAAGGGCGGTTCCAAATCAATCAGGCGTCCACAGCACCTCGATTCGTTCAGGTGTTTGGTTTCTATCGGCTGAGCGCGGATGGCCAACTCGACTCCAGCTTCGGGGATGGCGGGTTTCTGGTGCAGGCGGGATTCACCGGGAGGCGGGTGCTTCGCGACCTCACGGCAACGCCGGATGGAAAGGTGCTCGGTACATTCCTTGAAGAACCTCCGAGTGGTTCTCCTGACGCCAGTGATCGCCCTGCACTGATTCGATTCAATTCCGATGGGACCATTGACCAGTCCTTTGGGAATCATGGGATCGCAGAGCTTGGAGAGACCATTGATATCGGTGGGCGTAACGTCATGCGGACTGTTCTTCAGCCTGACGGAAAGACTCTGATCGCGGCCAACGAGTTCGTGAACACGCCAACGTTCAACGACGACTTCCTGAACGTAATTGTGATGCGTGCGAACGCGGATGGCAGTGTCGATACAACATTTGGTGACGATGGCCGTTCTATTTTTCGAATTGGTTCCGGCTACGGCGATGAAGTCGTTGACCTACACCTCCGGTCGGATGGAAAAATCGTCGTCGTCGCACAGAACGAGCCCAGTCGCAGCAGCACCGCCGCAGACCTAGCCTTCGCGCGGCTTACTCCTGACGGGCAGTTGGATACTTCGTTCTCAGGTGACGGGAAACTGGTTGTCTTCAATACGAGCGGTGTAAGCGGGTCGTTCATTTCCGACAATGACAAGATCACGACCATTGATACGCTCAGCGAGCGGGTCGAGCTGCAACGGTTTAATTCGGATGGGACGCCAGACGTCTCGTTTGGAACGAACGGAATTGCCACGTTAACAGGCGAATATGGTGGCCCTCTCTACGAGTTACCCGATACCACGATCATTGCTACGGTCGCGTTTTTCGCTAGTGGGCCGGATGGCGTGGTTGCGTTTGAAGGCGATGGCGGATCAGGAGCATTTCAGTTCGATGCGGAATCGATTGCTATCGATGAAGCCGCAGGGTCCGCGACGGTCCTGGTAACTCGACGCAATGGGACCGATGGGCGAGCGACGGTGATCGCCGAAACGACTACCAGTGGTTCATCAGCAACCGCTGGTGACGACTATGTTGAGACATCAGAGACGCTGGTCTTTGAAAACGGTGAGAGCGTAAAGACGATCACTGTTCCAATCGTTGACAGTGTGCCAACCGAAGGGACCGAGTCGATCAGTCTTCGTTTGCGTCAGCCGACAGACGGGTCGAGTCTCGGCACACAATCGACGTCGCGGATTGACATCATCGACCAGGCGGGCACGATCAACTTTGCTGAAGCAGTCTATCTCGCTCAGGAATCGTTGCCGACGGGAACACTGACTTTCACGCGGACTGATGGGTTCGCCGGAACGATCCAAGCCGACATTCGCGTTGTTGGTGGCTCGGCCACCGCTGGTCTGGACTTTGAAACGCCGACGCAACGAGTTCGATTCACAGACGGGCAACGCACTGCAACCATCGACATCACGATGCTCGACGACGATCTCGAAGAAGGACCGGAGTTCGCAACGTTAGAGCTAATCAATCCAACCAACGGTGCTGCTATTGGAAGCGGGACGGCTCGCCTGCAAATACTCGACGCCGAAGCGGGCGTTGGCCAGAATCCCGGTGCGTTGGATCGACACTTTGGGGTCGATGGTCAGGTTGTCGCGGAACTGGACGGTTCGCAGTTTACGACTTCCATGGCTCGACAGCCTGATGGGAAAATCGTCGTTGCGGGTTCGCACACACCAGTCAGCGGCAACGGCGAAGCCACCAGTCGCGAGTTCGGCCTGACTCGATTCAACGAAGAGGGTTCGATCGATACGAGTTTCGGAATCGACGGACTTGCCAGTGTCGGGTTTGGAGGTGACGCTTCGGATCTGATCAACGATATCGCACTGCAGCAGGATGGGAAGATTGTTGCTGTTGGCACGACAGAAGATGGCCTGTCGCGGTTCGCGATCGCGCGGTTCAACGCTGACGGGACGCTGGACACCTCCTTTGGTGACGATGGGCTGATAACAGAGGACTTCGAGAACTTTGCCTCGGCCAACGCAGTCGCGATTGATTCTGAGGGGCGGATCATTGTCGTCGGCAGCACAGGCGATGTCTTCTCGCACGGGTTTGCCATTGCCCGATATCAGCCAAACGGACGCCTCGACACCAGCTTCGGTGAGGGCGGTTTGGTCACGACAAACATTGAGATCAACACGCTTGGCCGTGGACCGATTCTGGGGCAGTTCTCCACCGCGAGCGATGTGGCGATTTTGGCGGACGACAGAATTGTGGTGGGCGGCACACAGGAAAGCGCACAGGCGTTTGACCGGTCTATTCTGTCCGTCGCGAACTTTGTGTTCGCTCAGTACAACGTTGATGGAACTCTCGATCCGACATTTGGATTCGATGGGATCATTCTTCATGATACCAACGGAGGTGTCGAACCGGACGATGGTGCCAGCAACAATGCAGATCGTCTCAATACCATGGAAGTTGATTCTGAGGGACGCATTATCGCCGCGGGTCAATCGGATGGTGACTTCGTCGTTGCTCGGTTTCGTCCCGATGGGCAGATCGATGAGTCATTCGGTTTCCTTTCAGGATTTCAGGCGACTGGTATTCAGCAGGCGAGTACCGGATTTCAGTTTCGCGATGAAGTGAATGCAGTTGGGTTTCTGCCAGACGGTGATCTGATTCTGGTTGGGCAGGCCTCGTTCTCACGGTTCGGGGCCGTACGATTACAGGAGAACGGTTTTTATCAAGAATCGTTCGGGGCTGACGCGGTCGTTCAGCATTCAATCTCTCGAGCCATCGACACAACAGTACTTCCTGATGGACGTGTTCTTTCAGCTGTGCAGACGCCCGGGGACTTCGGCCTCGCGCAGATCATTACAGAAACAGATTGTCCGCTTGCCGGCTGTGTGCAGTTTGCGACGGTTGGGTTTGTAGCGAATGAAGATAGCGGCACCGCAACAATTACTGTTAGCCGCGATCCGCGGACCACTGCCGGGGCAGTGACTGTTGATTATGCCGCAGTTGCAGGGACTGCGACCGCGGACGAGGACTTCATTGAAACGTCCGGGACTCTATCGTTCGCTGACGGTCAACAGTCTGCCACATTCGAAGTCGAGCTAATCGACGACGACATCAGCGAAGGAACCGTTCGTGGCTTTGGGACCCGAACTGACGAGACGGTCCAGCTTTCTCTTTCAAACCCCACAGGAGGAGCCTTCCTCGGAAGTACAAACGTAGTGCAACTGGCTATTGTCGATGATGAACAGCCAGAATTGGACTTTGGCATCTTCACGTCGGCTGTACAAGAAAACGCAGGCGTCGCAGTGGTGACTGTCACACGACGCCAACTAAACGGTATCGCGCCAGATGAGCCGGCAAGTGTTGATTTTACGGTGATCGATGGAACCGCCACGGCTGGTCTGGACTTCGAACCGCTGCTGGGAACTATCTCCTTCGCTCCGCAGCAGGAAACGGCAACGATCGAAATTCCGTTGATCGCAGATACAGAAATAGAGGGAGAAGAAGCCTTCACAGTTCAGCTCAGCAATCCACAGGGTGGGCTGCTGCGTCGAGGCGATACTGCAACCGTCAGGCTGCTTGATACCGATCCCACGACTTTCGAAAACGCCGGTCAATTGTGGCGGCCGTTTGGCAATGACGGCATCATTCGACAGGGATTCAATGGAAGCCCGGAGTACGTTAACGATGCGGTTCAGCTTGAAGACGGATCGGTATTGGTTGCTGCCCGACTTGGAGACGTCTCCGACTTTGAGATCCTGAAATACAACCCGGACGGAAGTCTCGACACCGATTTCGGTCAGTTTGGTCGCGCTGAGAAGTATGACCAGCGAGAGCGCAACGAAGCCCAGGCCGTACGTGTGCTCGATGATGGCAAGATCATGGCGGCAGGGTACAGCTGGGACGGACTGGTGCGGAGTTTCGTTCTGGTTCGGTACAACGCTGACGGGACACTCGACGAGACATTCGGAAACGAAGGCGTGCAGTTCCACACAATTGCATGGTGGGCCAGTTCGTTTGATGACGTGAAGATTGGCTCAGACGGCAGCGTCTGGTTCAACGGCTCCATCCGAGATAGCAAGGACTCCGGAAGCACCAACGCGATCGTCCGTTTCGGCTCTGACGGAGAAGTCGATCCGCAATTCGGTGACGACGGTGTGATCTACGTTGCCCAAGCCTTCGGAATCAGATTTCCATCAACAGCAGCGGCGAACGATGGTGGCTTGTTACTCCTCGGCGCCGGTGAAGGAACGACTGAACTCATCAAGATCAACGAGCAGGGTCTACTCGACACCAGCTTCGGCGATAATGGTTTCGCCTCGTATCCAGACATCGATGGTGTCTTCAGTTCATCCAGCGTGCTACAGGTGCTGCCAGATGGATCGGTGCTTTCAGACCGCCAGGCCTTTAGCGAGGACTTTACCGAAGTCATTCAGAGATTGGTGAAATTTCTCCCCAATGGAGAACCTGACGATGCGTTTGGTGATGGCGGACTCGCGGAGTGGAACGCTCCACTTCGAGTCGAAGGCGTCGCCGTTGAAGCAGACGGAAGAATCGTGCTTTCGGGGCAGGCATTGGGGTCGTCGGCCGCGTACCGAATCTATCCCAACGGTGATCGCGATACGGGCTTCGGCCAGGATGGCCTTACTGTCATTGCCCAGTCGGGTAGCGCGGAACGAGTGTTTGTTGCGGAAGATGGCCGACTGCTGCTGATTGGCGAAACCAGCAACGATTTGCTTTTGGCACAGCTACGAGGCGGACCGGATCCGGGTTCTTTCCAGTTCGATAGTGGTCAGTTTGAGATCAGCGAAGCTGCCGGAAGCATTACGATTCCCGTGCAACGTGTTGCCGGAGCCGATGGAACTGTGCGAGTCACCGTCCGAACTCGTGAGTCGGACAGTGCAGTTGAAGGCAGGGACTACGAGGGGGTCACGCAGACACTAAGATTTGAAGACCGCCAGCTCACCAGCGAAATCACGATTCCGATTACGGACGACGATGCTGCTGAAGGGAATCTGTCGTTCATTGTCGAACTGATCAATCCCACCAATGATGCCACACTCAACGCATTAAGTTCGGCCGAAGTCACGATCATTGACGACGAATCGCCCGGCAAATTTCAGTTCACAAGTTCCAGCGAATTTGTTGGTGAAGGCGAGGGAACCGCAGCAATTACCGTCGAACGAATCAGCGGCAACGGAGGCCGCGCGACTGTGCAGGTTGTAAGTGCAGATGGGTCGGCG